>DATIYJ010000010.1 GCA_035517655.1 Nitrospiria bacterium
ATTTTCTTATAACTCTCCATCGAATTCACCTCCTCCTTTTGTAGTACCCTGAAACATATTTCTGCCAGTTGTTCTTGATGTCCCAATCGGCCAGGATAAGCGCTTTTTCGAATCATTTCCTACCAAAACTTCAAGTGGATCAGGTACGAACCGATGTGGAGCATGGGGCCTCGATGCTCTCTCCGGCGGATGTGACCAAAGGATTTAAATCAAGGAGGGCAAGCCCGGGCCGGAGGAATGATGGAGGGGATTATAAAATGTTCAAAGGAAAAAGGCAAAGGGAAAAAAGGCGTGAGGAGTGAGGAGTAAGGTGTCAGGAGATAAGGATTCGGGAATCGGCTTCTTTCATCATTGCGCGGAACTTTCCCAGTTCCTTGGCCTTCCACCTTTTTGCCCAACCCATCTTGTGGGGCTTGCAGAGGGCGCAGGACCGCCGCTTTGTTCGATATTGTTTTCTCATTTTCGATTCTATTTCGCCGCTAAACTTTTCAGGGTTCGCACTCGAAAACCAACGATGGTGATGCCCACAACCTCTTTCTTCTTTTCGTCATAACGAACAATCACGCCCTCGCCGATATCGGTGCCAACGGCCGGGCGAGGCTTGCCGACCGAAATGTAGAGCACATCTGCTTCTTCGTCAAACTCCCAGTTGAGCGCCGGTTTACCCTCGAGAATTTTTAAGGCTTCCATATGGTTGATCTCCTTTTTGAAGGCGTAACCGTAAAATAGGCCGTCAGAACAAAGCCATCCTGACCTGACAGCTCTCTATAAGCCACGATGAGATGCTTCTGGGTCAGAGGTGTCTTAGAATAAAACCGCACAGCCAGCAATTCGCCAAAGTCGCCTTCCTGTATTGAATCCGGGCTTGAGATGGTTTCGATCACTTTACCCTGTTGATCACGCATCTCCGGATGCCGTCGCGTGATATGACTCCATCTTTCTCGGGTGATTCGGATGGGAACCGCGTTTTTCGAATACGTAACGATCATAACCTATAGGCCGGCCCGTTTACAAACGTTACTTTATTTACGCAAACAGCTTGTAAGAATCAATGACTGCAAGAACGGCCCGCCCCGGAGGAATGATGCAGGGGATTATACCGTTTTATGGTGGAAGAGTCAAAAAGGGGTGAGGAGTAAGGAGTGAGGGGGGAAGGGGCAGAGAGCGCATGGATTAAATGGCCCGTAGGGGCTGACCTATGTGTCAGCCCGGGATGCAAAAGGATTAAGTAGAATGGAGGAAATACCCCCCTTTGACCCCTATATATAATGATGCAGATCGAATATATTGAAGCTTTCGGAAGCAATGGCCGGGGCGCGCCGATGCGTATTGGCTGTTGCTGCGAATGCAAATCATAGACATATTATGAACCGCGGTATACCATCCAACCATCCAACCTGAATGAGGAGACATATCGATCGGCCTGTTGACTGTCTTGCAATCCTCTTTTCGTATAAATCTTAAATCATGATCGTTCCCCATCCCATTGCCAAGCGCGGAAGGTTTGGCACAGGCCCTGCAATCTGGTCCGAGCGCACGGGACAAATTCAGAACGATCCAACAACCACAGGAGGTGGCCGATGTTTCGAATCGCAGCGTTTTTAGCTTCCGGTTTTGTCAGTTTTCTTTTGGTCAGCACGGTGGTGGCGCAACAGCTGGCCTCGACGTCTTTGGTGGTCAGGCCGGTGGCCCAGGGACAAATGAAGACGGCCGACGTGCGTCATATCACCGGGACGGTCAAGGACGTGGACCTGACGGCCCATACCTTCAGCATCAAGAACCGCCGCGGGGAGCAGAGTTTCGTGATCTCGCCCGAGACGCAGCTCAAGCGGGGACGGGAGCGTTTGAGACTGGACGGGTTGCAGCCGGAATCGAAAGTATCCGTGAGCTATTGGGATCACAACGGGAAAAAAGAGGCCGGCGTGATCAAGTTGACGAAGTAAAGTGCATTAAAAGCGTCCCGTGCGGTTTTAAAAAAAGGCTCACGCCTGTTCGGGTGAGCCTTTTTTTGGTCGCAAAAAAGTATTGACCAGACCGAACGGCTATCTTATGATGAAAACATGTTCTTCAATATGTTTCAATCCGACCCGTCCCTGAACATCTCGCCGGAAGAGACCAAGGCCAAGCTCGACCGCGGAGAGAAGATCGTTCTGCTGGACGTCCGCGAGCCCTGGGAAGTGGCGATCAACCGCTTAAACGGCGCGGTGGTCATTTCGATGGCCGAGCTCGGCCAGCGGCATACGGAGCTCGATCCCGAGGCCGAGATCATCGTCTATTGTCATATGGGCGTCCGAAGCCTGAAGGCGACCCGTTTTCTAAAGGACCAGCAGTTCAAAAATGTAAAAAACCTGGCCGGCGGAATCGATGCCTGGTCGCTCAAGGTCGACCCCAAGGTTCCCCGCTACCGGTAAGGTCTTGTCTCCCGCCTCCATCCCTGTCCCTTTTCGGCCGCAATCTTGAAATTTTTCTTCGTCCGGTCCCTTCCCAACGATCCCGATTTTTTTGAACAGAAAAACGCGAAAACTGCCGTGCAATCTTCGGATAATGCACGAAAAGAAGACTTGACATTGGTCGAAAACATGCTAAATTTGTCAATGGAGTGTGCCTCCCCGAGAGGCGTCGATTTAAGCGGCCCGATGGCCGGAAACTTTCAATTAGACGAAGTACCACGATTGCTCCTTTGATCAGAGCAAACCAGGGGAAACTCTGGGACGCAGAGCAACGGGGCTAAAGGAGAAACGTTCTCTCCCATGCCCGCCGAGCCGCCGAAGGAATTTCTTTGGCGGCTTTTTTTGTGCAGAGGAGGTTCCCATGCAGACCAAGAACAGAAAAAATCGCATCGTCGGATGGACGATCAGCGGGCTTTTTCTTTTATCTTTCGGTTACTATCTCACGTCGTGCGTCAGCTCCTCGAACCAGACCGTGTCCGAGAACGATCTGCCCGGGGTGGCGTTCGTCAAGCGGTCGGTCGACGCGATCGGCAATCCTCTGGATCCGATCGAATTCAAGGCCGGGGGCGATCTTTATACCCTGGTCCCGGGCACCCCGTCGGGAAAGCTGCGGAATATCACGGGAGACCTGACGAACGGCGCGGGGGACGTCTCCGACCCGGAAATCTTTCCGCAGACGCAGGGCGGGCCGTTCCGGCTGGTCTTCTCGATGAACAAGGGGAGCGGCGATCACTGGCACGTTTATGAAGTCCAGATCAATGAGGACGGGAGCCGGGCGACTGCGCCGGTCCAGCTGACCTGCGGCGATTCGGACGAACTCGCCCCCGCCTATCTTCCGGACGGCCGGATCGTCTTTGCCTCGAACCGTCCCGGCTATCTCGACGAATACGAACGGAGGAAATCGACCGTTCTTCATATTCTCGACCGAACCAAGACGGTCCAAGCCGGCCAGCCCTCCTGCGATTCCGGCGAGGTCGTCCAGATCTCGTTCAACCAGAGCCACGACCGGAACCCGATCGTCCTCCGGGACGGGACGATCCTCTACAGCCGTTGGGAGCATCTCGGAACGGTGAACAAGTTCGCCATTTTCTTCATGGAGCCGGACGGGACGGATACGTTCGTCAAATACGGCTCGCATTCCGGAGTGAACACCTTTCTCGATCTTCGCGAGCAGCTGGACGGCAGCCTCGTCGCCACCATGATGCCGCTGAGCGGAACCTACGAGGGCGGCGCCATCGGGCATCTCGATATCGTCAACGAGGTCGACGATCCTAATACGGCCTCCCTCCAGCTGACCGGTTCCCAGGTCATCCCGGCCGACATGACGCCATCCAATTTCGGCCGGTACCACAACGTCTATCCCATTCCGGACGGGAGTCTCCGCTACCTGACCTCCTACTCGACCGGAAAAGTGATCAACGACCCGAAGAATAAAATCGTGCAGGAACCCGATTACGGCCTCTGGATGCTGAACAACAGCGACGGGACGCTCAAACCGATCCTCGTTCCGGGTGACAACAGCCGCCAGGCCTATCTCGAGCCGATCCCGCTCATGCCGGTCCCGGCCGCGATGATCCCGACGGCCAAGCCGGAGAAGGCGGCCAATCGGAGTTCGTTGGGGACGCAAGGGGTGCTCGCGGCCGCGAGCGTCTACGACTCGGAAGCCAACCGGGCCCTCTCGAACGAGGTCCTGGGCGTGACCATTCCGCGCGACGCCAACGGCATCATCGATTTCAACGCCCTCTGCAGCGACCCGAGCCTGCAGGTCGTCAAACAGGTCCGGATCATCCAGGCGGTTCCGAGCCAGGCCGGGGTCGGAACGGAAGACATCGGACTATCCGAGTTCGAGCGCCAGAGGATCCTCGGCTATGCGCCGGTCGAGTGCGACGGCTCCTTCCGCGTCACCGTGCCGGCCGATACGAGCCTGACCCTCAATGTGGTCGACTCCCAAAGCCGTTCGTTCAAAGTGAAGGAAAACTGGCTGGCGGTCCGGCCCGGAGAGAATCGGACCTGTAACGGCTGTCATTCGCCGCGCCGGGGAACTCCCCAGCGGCTGGCGACCGATTCCATCGCGCTCAACCGGGCTCCCTCGACCCTGGTTCCGCCCGCGATTCCGGTGATCGCCTTCAATACGAACATCCAGCCGATCTTCACGGCCAAATGCGTTTCGTGTCATTCGATCTCGGATCAAAATTCTGACGGAGTCCTCGACAGCCCGGCGGGCGGGCTTGACCTGAGCTCGGATCAGGCCGGCACCGGGTTCCCGATCTCCTACTCGAGCCTTCTCGAAGACAATATGAACGGCTCGGACCTGGTCTTTCCCGGGGAATCGCAGCAGAGTTATCTCATCGAACGGGTTTTCGGCCAGGAAATCCGGGCCGTCCGTTCCCTGCCGGCCTCGGATCCGAACAATCACGCCCAGATGCTGACGCCGGATGAAAAACAGACCCTGGTCGAATGGATCGATCTGGGGGCGCAGTTCAGCAACGAAGATGTCGTCAGCAATCCGGGCCGTAAGCGGCTCGACACGACGGTCTTTACGTCCGCCATCCAGCCGATTCTTCTCAACCGCTGCGGCCAATGCCATGTGGCCGGCGGCGACAGCAACTTTGTATTGACCGGGGACACCGAGGAGGGCGATTTCAACGCGACGGCGGCCCGTGTGAACGTGACCGATCCGGCTCAAAGCATCCTGCTTTTGAAAGCGACGGGAACGATCCCGATGCTCGTGAACGGAACGGCGGTCGCGCCTCCGCCGCTTTCCCCTTCGGATCCGGACTATACGACGATACTCAACTGGATCACGGCGGCGCAGTGACGCGGTGGCTCTTAACACAAATCGTCACGGTCTTGATGACGGGAATTTTCTTGTGGTCGGGCGGCGGATGCGGCTCGGTCGATCCCGGCGTGGACCCGACCATCGGAAGCCTGGACTACGACGCGTTCAAGGCCAACGTCCAGCCCGTCCTGGATCGGCGGGGCTGCTCGAACTCGAGATGCCACTACCGGAACAAGGCCAATCCCAGCAACGGCGGTCCCGGCGGAAGTTTCCGAATCTATAATTGCGCCGCCGATCCCTGCTCGGAGGATCAATCCCGTGCCAACTACGATTCGTCTTCGGGCATGACCGATATTGCCAATCCGGCCGGCAGCAAGATTCTGCTCAAGCCGCTGGCGGTGTCCGCCGGCGGCATTCAGCACCTGGGAGGGGATATCTTCCCGAATACGAGTGATCCGGATTATCTCACGATCCTGAGTTGGATCCAGAGTCCGAATTGAGAACGATGGGTCGAGAAACCCGGTCTCGATTTTTATGGATCCTCCTCTGCCTGGAGTTTTTTCTGACGGCCGGAGCCGCCTCGGGAGAGGAGACGGTCCAGAAAGCGTCGGTGGTCGAACCGTTCCTCGAGATCCACACCGGACCGGGCCGGAGCTATCCGGTTTTTTACATCGCGGAACGGGGGGAGGAGATCCTCCTTCTGAAGCGCCAGACGGACTGGTACCGGGTCCGCCTGGCCAACGGAAAGGAAGGGTGGGTCCATCGGAACGAGATCGAGAAGACCCTGCTGGCCCAGGGACGGAAAAAGGGTTGGATGGACCGGATCTACGATGACCATATCGCCGGCCGGCTGGAGATGGGATGGGAGGCGGGGACGTTCGGAGGAGACGCGTCCCTCTTCCTCCGCATGAACTATCTTCTGACCGGCGCCCTGTCCATGGAGGGAGGCGCCGGTTTTGTCTCGAGCAACCTGGGCAGCACGGACCTCTTTCAGGCCGGGATGGTGATCACACCGTGGAGAACGCCCTGGTTCTCGCTGTCGGGGACCGTCGGTGGAGGGGTCGTCTATTCGACGCCGTCGAGTCTCCTCGTGGACGTCACCCGGAAGATGTTCCATGAAGCCCACGGCGGCATCGGGATTTCCATCCCTCTCGTCCGGAACCTGTTCGCCCGGGGCGATTTTCGAAATTACACCGTGTTCATGGGCCAGGCGCGGATCCGGGAGTTCCGGGAATACAGCGCGGGCCTCTCGTTTCGGTTTTAGGAAGGGTGAGGATGAAACGAATTTTATTCGCGGTCGGAACGCTCGGGTTTCTGCTCGGAGGAGCCCCGGCTTTGGCCCAGTCCGAAAATTTTCCGCGAAGCGACCAACCGGCCGTCACGCCGCCGTCGGAGGAACACCCGCTGAAAGAGGCCAAGATCGACACCGAGTCGCTGGAAATGGGCCCCTATTACGGCCTGTACGCCATGGAAGGGTTCGGGACCTCCGGCGTCCTGGGTTTCCGGCTGGCCTATCATCTGACGGAGGATGTCTTCTTTGAAGGGACGTACGGGGAAACCCGGATTGAGCAGGAGACCTTCCGGCGCCTGACGGGGCGTCTTTTGGTGGCCGACGACAAAGTCACGACCTGGAACGCCGGCGCGGCCTACAATCTTTTTCCGGGTCAGCTCTTCCTGACCCGAAAGAAGACGCTGAACTCGACGATCTATCTGATCGGAGGCCTCGGTCAAACGCGGATCGATCGGCAGGCCCACTTCACGTTCGACGCCGGCACCGGCTACAAAATCTTTATCGTGGATTGGTTCGACCTTCGGATGGAGATGCGGACCCACATCCTTCAAACGGACCTGACCGGAAAGAAACAGATCATGGACAACATCGAAGGGACCGCGGCCTTCGCGGTCTATTTCTAAGAGGTGCGTCATGAACAAAAGGGGAAAGATCGTTTCGTTTCTGTTGGCGTTGGTGTTTGTCGCCGCGGGTCCGGCCCTTGGGGCCGCGCCGGGGGACAGGGCGCCCGACTTCACGGGCAAAACCCTCGGGGGGGGAAACGTCAAGCTCAGCGAACTGAGGGGCCGCATCGTGCTGCTTAATTTTTGGGGGACGTGGTGCGCCCCTTGTAAAGAGGAACTTCCCTACTTCAACCGTCTTTACGTGAAATATAAGGGGGTCGGCCTCGAGATTCTGGCCGTGAACGTGGACAAGGTGACGGCGCAGGCCGTGGGGATGAGCGGGGCCTTGGGTCTGACGTTCCCGGTCGTCCCGGACCCCTCCGGCCATCTTTTCGATCTCTATCAAATCCGGAGCATGCCGACCACGTTCGTGGTCGGAAAGGACGGGATGATCCGCTTCGTCCACTGGGGGTTCGGGCCCGACGATCCGGCCCGGTATGATTCTCAGATCAAAAGCCTCTTGAAGGAGTGACGGAAATGAGACGGAGGATGTTGGTTTTCGTGTGCCTAGCGGCGGTCTGGGCCGGGATGACCGGGTGCGCCCCGGTTCAGCCGTGGCAGAGGGAATACCTGGCCGACGAGACGATGCAGTTCGATCCCGACCCGTTGAAGGCCGAATGGCAACAGCATGTGCGGGAGGTCTTCGAAGGGGGGCGGGGCGGGTTCAACGGGACCGGCGGGGGTTGCGGTTGCAGGTGACCCGCGCGAAGGGCGGGCGGGCCTGCGGCCCCGGACGACGATTCGGGTCCGTTCTCATCCTGGCGTTGGTCTCCATCGCCGTCGGGCCGTCCTGGGCGGTCGAGCCCGCCCAGGATGAAGTCGAGACCGGATATAATTATTACAATGGAGCCGGAGTCACCGTTCAGGGACCGGCCGTGATCGTGAAGAAGAATGTATTAGACGGAGCGTCGTTAAAAGCGGGTTACAGCGTCGATATGGTCAGCTCGG
The DNA here is from genome assembly GCA_035517655.1 of Nitrospiria bacterium. Taxonomy (NCBI): domain Bacteria; kingdom Pseudomonadati; phylum Nitrospirota; class Nitrospiria; species Nitrospiria bacterium. The sequence goes on from DATIYJ010000010.1 coordinate 8,131, forward strand.
CCTCCATCGATGTGGTGACCCAGGCCAGCCCCTATAGAGAGACGCGACAGGAATACAGCCTCGGAACGGACATCCTGCGCGGCGACACCCTCATCGGGATGGATTACATCGACAGCCGGGAATCGGACTACACGTCCGATACGCTGTCGATCGGAGCGGCGCACGACCTCTTTGATAAAAATGTGACGTTCAATATGAAGGTGGCCCGCTCCTGGAATCTGGTCGGCCGGAACAACGATCCCTCGTTCGGCTGGAAGGATTTCAACCGGACGATGTATTCGACCGGGATCACGCAATCCTTGACGCCCCGCTGGCTGATCCAGTTCAATTACGAACTCACCGCCGACGCGGGCCTCATCAACAACCCGTATCGCAGCGCCATGACCTTGGACGGAGCGTTGGTGCCTGAAAATTACCCGGATGCCCGCACCGGACAGGCCTGGGCCATCCGGACCAGTTACGGGTTTCCCTCCGGCTCATCCGCGATCGGGCCGGGCGGCCTGGGGGGTTCCGTTCAAATGGATTACCGCTACTACCGGGATACCTTTAATGTTGTATCCAATACCGCCAAGGTCACGTTGCAACGCTACTTCGCTCCGGACTGGCTTGGGGGAATTTTCTACCAGTATTACCGTCAGGGGGCGGCCAGTTTTTACGGAGACCGCCTGCCCACCAATCAGTTATACAAGGCTCGGGACAGGGACCTCTCGGAATATCAGGATCACTGGATCGGGTTGACGCTCAAATTTAAACTCAAGCAGACGACCTGGGGCTTGATCAGCAATCCCTACGTCCAAATCGACAGCAGTTTGATGATCTATCATTATGACGACTTTACCGATCCGCGCACCGACGCGCTTTATTCCCAGAGGGCTTATGTCGGCCATACGAGTTTCGGTTTTAATTATTAGCGTTCTCGTCCTGGATGGGTTGCTTTGTGTCCCGCCGAGCCACGGCGAAGAGGCTCCGAGCTACCTGGTCAGCGAGAATCGGGCCCTCATGGGAACCGAGGTGATCATCAAGGCGGTGGGGGACGACCGTCCCGGAATGGAGCGGGCCGTCCAGGAGGCCTTCGACGAAATTTCACGGCTGGAACGGATGATGAGCAACTTTATCCCGACCAGCGAGCTCTCGCGCATCAATCAGCAGGCCGGGAAGGCGCCGGTTCCGGTCAGCCGGGAGCTTTTTTCGGTGATCCAAAAGTCGTTGCATTTCTCCGAACTCACCGGAGGGACGTTCGACATTTCGTTCGCCTCCGTCGGCAAACTTTGGGATTTCCGCGCGGGAATCCTGCCGTCGCCGGAGGCGATCGCGCGGCAACTTCCCTTCGTCGATTATCGGAAGATCCGGCTGAACGAAAAGGACTCGAGCGTGTTCCTTCCCTATCCCGAGATGGAGATCGGCCTGGGGGGCATCGGGAAGGGCTACGCCGTCGACCGGGCCATGGCGGTCCTGACGAAGCACGGAATCCGCGACGCGGTCGTCATGGCGGGGGGGGACATGATGGTCAAGGGGAAGAAAGGGAAGGATCTCTGGCGGGTCGGGCTTCGCGATCCGGACGACAAGAATAAGATCCTGGCGGTCCTGCCGTTGGAGGATCAGGCCGTCTCGACCTCGGGGGATTACGAGCGGTTCTTCATCAAGGACGGCGTCCGCTACCATCATATTATCGACACCCGGACGGGCTACCCGGCCAGGCTCTGCCGGAGCGTGACGCTTCTGGCCAAGGACGCGACCACCACCGACGGCCTCACCAAAGGGGTTTTCATCCTCGGTCCCGAGCGGGGGATGGCGCTCATCGAGCGGATCGGGGGGGTGGACGCGATCATCATCGACGCCCGGGGAAAGATGCACCTTTCTTCCGGGTTGACCTCTCTGAAATTGGAAGGAGCGAAAAACGGGGGATGAGCATGCGCAGCCGAATCGTAATCCTTATTCTTTTTGTCCTTTCTCTTTTTCCATGTCGTGCTTCCCGGGCCGAACCGGCGAATGCGCCTCAACAGCAAATGGAGAACCTGGACGGCCAGATTCAAGACCTCAAGGAAAAGATCCTGAACCTGAACACGCTCCTCTTCCGGCTCCAGGAGGATCTTCTTTTTCCCGAGGACTCCTCCGTCGTGGTCTTCCTGGCGGTGGAAGGAGGGAATTACTTCGCGCTGGATTCGGTCAAGCTGAACCTGGACAACACGATGGTCACAAGTTACCTTTACACGGACCGGGAAGTCGGCGCCCTGAGAAAGGGAGGGATTCAACGGCTCTACATGGGAAACGTGAAGTCCGGCGATCATCAACTGGTGGCCGTTTTCACGGGGAAAGGCCCGCAGGAAAAGGATTACAAACGGGCGGAAACGGTTCAATTCACCAAGAAGGACGGCGCCGCCTTTATCAAGATCATCATACGGGACAGTTCGGAGAAAGAGCAGCCTGAGTTTGCCTATGAAACATGGAACTGAAAAGGGCGGGAGGGCCATACGCCGGACCGGCCGGCTTTTGCTGATCATCCCGTGGGCTCTTCTGCTCGGTTTTTCCGCCCCGCCGGCGCGGGCGGCCGAGCCTTCGATCGACATCGAAAAAAGGGCGGAGACCCTGCAACGGGAGGCCTATTACGATTTCTTCCTGGGAGACTACCTCACGTCGGCGACCCGTCTGAAGCTGCTTGAACAGTCGGCCGAAAAAGATGGAAAGGTATTGAACGACACCCGTCTTCTCCTGGGGGGGCTTTACATCGCCTGGGGCATGTATCGTCCGGCCGCCGCTCTGTTCGACCGATGGGTCGAACAGTTTCCCCCGGGGAGCAGCCGGAACCAGCTCCTGCTCCTGATCGAACGGCTGCAGTATCAACGCGCGCTCTATCAGTCCGCGATCGACACCTTTAAACGGCTATCGCCGGACTCGGCCTTCGCGTTGATGGACCAGGCCTGTTACCTGGCCGGTATGAGCGATTACCTCCAGGGCTCTGTTCCGGAAGGGATCGGCGTTCTGGAGTCCGTTCCGCCATCCAGCGGATACTTTCCCTTCGCCCAGTTGGCCGTGGCCCAGTCCTATGTCCAACTGAAAGATTTCGAAAAGTCGATCGCGCTCCTGAAAAAACTCATCGCGACCGATCATCGTGGAGATCCCGTCCTCGGAGCCTTCGCCGAGAAAACCCGTCTGATCCTGGGGCTGCTCCTGATCGAGTTGGGAAGGTTTCAGGAGGCCCGTCCGGTCCTCGCGTCCATTCCGTCGGCGAGTCCGTTTTATCCCGACGCCCTTTTCGGGGCGGGATGGGCCGATTTCGATGCGGGACGTTATTCGGAGGCCCTTCCTTATTTTCAGGAATTGTCGGAAGCATATCCGGATCATGTCTACGCTTTGGAAGGACTGAATACGATCGGGGGGAGTTATCGGAAGCTGGGCGCGTTTGCGAAGGCCCTTCAAAGTTATGGAAAGGCCCTTGATGTTTATGAGCGGAAAGGGAAGGAGATCCATGAGATTAGGACGTTGATCCAGGACCGGGAACGGCTGGCCGATTGGCTCGGCCGACCGGAGGACCCTCAAGAAGACCGCTTGATCCCTTTTCTCGACGAAGACCTGCTTCGCTTCCGGATCGACCGGTACCGGGAGCTTTCTTCTCTCGCGGCCTATCTCGACCGGAAGGCGGCGGATATGGGCGTTTTTGAGATCATGGTCGATCACCGGGAAGAGGTCTTCCGGGGGCACCTCCCGACTCTCCGCGGTTTTCTGGACAACGATCCGGTCAAGGCGCTCCAGGAACAAGAACGGCTCCTTCAGGCCCGTCTTCAAGAGGCGACGCGAACGGAACGGGTGGAGGCCCTCGCAACGACCAAAGAGAGGGAGAAACTCGATCAATTGGCCCGGGCGCAATCGCAAGGGCGGGAGCTGCTGGAAGCGGTCGGGCGGATGGGGGCCGCTTCGCCGGATCTCCAGGAGCTGAAGGGACAGATCGAAGCGGCCAACCGTCGACTGGCCCTGTTTCGAGGCGAACTCCTCTGGAGGGTGGTCACCGAGGCCCCCGGTCGGATCGATGATCTTCAAAGAAGCGAGGCACAACTCCGGGAAGGTTTGGATGCGCTGTCCGGGCGGCGGGCGCGATTGACGGCTTCGGCCCCGACCCTGGAAAACGATCTCGAACGGTTTCGCGAAAGAATACGCACGGCCCGTCAATCCCTGCTGGAAGAAAAAGAAACGGCGCTCGATCTTCAAAGAAAACTCCTTCCCCCTTTGCAGGTTCTGCTATTGCAGGCCCTTGATAAACAACAGGGGCGGATCGAGCATCTGGCCGCCGTGGCGAAACTGAGCCGGATCCAGATCCTGGATCTAAAGAGTCGCCCATGAAACCGATCGCGATCGGGCTTTGCCTTTTATTGCTCGGCGGCTGCAGCCTGGGCCGGGATTCCCGACGCCCCGAAGCGCCCCCGTCGTTGACGACGAAGGAGATCGAAGCGCTTCGCCAAGAGCCGCTGGTCGCTCGGAAGGAAGCCGTGGTGAAGGCGTACGAGGATTTTCTAAAGCAGTATGATCGGGTCGACCCCTCTTTAACCTCACAAGCCCTGAAGCGCCTGGGGGATCTCTATCTCGAAACTTCGAATCAGCGCTTCCAAAAGGCGATGGAAGCCTATGAAGCGCATCCGGAGGGGCCGCCTCCGCTGGTGGATGATCGAAAGGCGATCGCGACCTACGAAGAGCTTCTTCGTTCCGATCCGGGATATCCGGAAAACGACGAGGTCCTCTACGCCCTTTCGCGCGCCTATGCCGAGACCGGAAACCGGGAGATGGCCGTCGGATCGCTCGAACGTCTTCTGAAGGACTATCCGCGGAACCGGCATCGACAGGAGGCCTCGTTTCGCTTGGGCGAGTATTATTTTGATCAACGTTTATACGAAAAAGCCGCGGAAGCCTATGAGCAGTCCCTGGCCTTGAAAGACCCCTTTTTCCTCGACAAGGCGCGGTACAAGCTCGGTTGGACGTACTTCAACATGAAACAATACCCGCGAGCGATTGATCATTTTCTCCGGTTGGTCAATCAGAAGGTGACGGCGGAAGGGGACATCCCCTTCGAGCAAGGCTCCTTGGTCTGGGAAGCGATGACCTATGTGGCGACCTCGTTTCGGATTCTCGGGGGAGCGGCTCCTCTCTCGGCGTACTTCCAAAAAAACGGATCTCTTCCCTATGAGAAAGATCTCTACCTGATGGTCGGAAACCAATCTCTGTCGGACGGAGATCCTCAGTCGGCGGTCGACACGTACCGGACGTTCATCCGTCAACATCCGCTGCATCCGATGGCGCCGATTTTTTTATCGTATATCATCGAGGTCTATGAGAAGGAAAAGGACCCGCCGTCGGCCGAAAAGGCCAGGGTCCAGTTGGTCGAAACGTATTCCTCGCAGAGCCCATGGTACCGGGCCAACGATGAAGCGGCCCGCTCCCGTTCCCGGCCGATCGTGCAGTCGGAGCTCTATCGCCTCGCCCTCTCGGCCCATGCCCGTGCGCAGGCCGGGAAAAACCAGGAAGATTACCGTGAGGCGGCGGGATGGTACCGGCAATTTCTCGCCGAGTTTCCCCACCAGAAGGAATCGCGGGATGTCCACCTCTTTCTGGCCGAGACCCTTTTCGCGTTGGGCGAGTTCGCCCAAGCCGGAGAGGAATATGAGACGGCCGCCTACGGCTATCCGGAGAAAGGCGCGAATTCGAAGGCCGCCTATGACGCGGTCGTGGCCTATCAGAAGGTCGATACAGAAAAGGGCAGCGACAAAGTGATCGATCTTTCCAAGCGCTTTGCCGCGATTTTTCCTCAGGACCCCAAGACCCCGGCGCTTTTGCTCAAAGCCGGAGAGATTCTCTTTGAGGCGAAGCGCTATGACGAAACCCTCGGCGTCCTTAAAGACTTTCCGGGCCGTTATCCCAAGGAGGAAGGGGCGACGACGGCGCAAAAACTCGTTGCGCACAGCCTGATGCAGCTGGGACGTTTTGAAGAGGCCCGTCAGGCCTACCGTCAGACGCTGGCCCTGCTTCCCCCGTCGGATACGAAGGGGCGCCAGGAGATCGCCGATCTGTTGGCCGCGGCCGTTTATAAACAGGCTGAAAGTCGCCAGCGGGAAAACCGGCCGGAGGAAGCGGTCCGTCTCTATGAGGATGTGGCCGAGGAGGCTCCTCGGAGCGAACTGGCCCCCCAGGCCCTTTTTGAAGCCGGCCAGATCCGTGAGGGAATGAAGCAAATCAAAAACGCGATCGCAATGTATCAGAGGCTGATTCTCCTCTCTCCCGATTCCACGCTTTCGGGAAAAGCGCAGGTGCAGATCGGTTTGCTGTATGAACAAGAGGGGGAATGGGTCCCATCCGCGGATGCCTACGTCTCCGCCGCCGGAAATATCCGGGATGAGAGCCTTGTTTCCCATCTCCTTTTTACGGCCGGTCTCTATTACGAAAAGAGCGGCCGATGGGAAGAGTGTTATAACGCCTTCTCAAGGTTCACCGGGCGGTTTCCACAAAACCCGGACGCGGCGGAAGCGCTTTTCAAAATGGCCAACGCCCGACAAAAACAACAAAAGACCCGGGAAGCGCTGCAACTTTTTGAGAAAGTGGAGCAGCAATTCCCCGCAACGCCGTTTGCCGCGGAGGCTCTGTTTCAGATCGGCGAGGAGGCTTACCAGAATTTTAAAGCCGTACGGTTGCGGGAACCTTTGAACAAAAACCTGAAAAAAAAGGCCAAGGCCATGGAAAGGGCGGTCGCCCTCTATACCAAGGCGATCCAGACCCGGTATTCCGATGTGGTCACGGCTTCTTCTTACCGACTGGGGGAGATTTTTGAAAATTTCAAGTCGTCTCTTCTCGATGCGGAACCCCCTCGAAACCTGACCAAGGACGAGCAGGAGGAGTACCGCTTCCAACTGGAGGAGAAGGCTTTTCCTTTTGAGGAGAAGGCGGTGGAAGCCTATTTCAGCAACGTGCGCCGGATCCGGGACGAGAACAGTCCTTACAACGAATGGATCAAAAAAAGTTTCAACCGCCTGGCCGAGCTGAGGCCCGCGCTGTACCGCCGGCCGGAAAGGACGGAACGGATTGTCTCCGTCGTCGATCAACGTCAGTTATCGACTCAAACCCCTGAAGACTCCCGCGGGAGAATGGTGCAGGCCCGATGATGCGACGCTTCGGTCCGATCAAAGGATTTCTTTTTCTCGTCCTTTTGATGTCATCCGTCGGATGCATGCGGACTTCCGCGATCGTCGCTCGTCCGGAAGCTCCTGCACCGGCGGCTCCGGAAGCTCGGAATGATTTGTCCCGTCGCACCGAACCGGGCGGGCCCCTTCTCCAGTTCAAGCAAGGGGTGCAGCTTCTCGAGAACGGACAGAACGACGAAGCGCGGCATTTGTTTGAAAAACTCCGGGATACCTATCCAAAGATGAGTGTTATTTATAAAGATCTGGGTGTGACCTATAAACGTCTCGGACTCATTCCGGAGGCCGTGGCCTCCTATCAACGGGCCCTCGAAATTGAAAGAGGCGACGCGGAGGTTTATTACAATCTGGCCATCGCCCTGCGCGAGCAGGGGGAGTTCCGCAAAGCGGAGGAGGCCTACAAAACCGCTCTTGCGATCTCTCCGGATTTTATGGATGCTCATTACAACCTGGCCGTTCTTTATGACCTCTATCTCAACGAGCCGAACGAGGCCATCCGCCACTACCAACGGTTTCTGGAATTGGGAGGCGGGGATCCCAAAGAAATTCAGATTTGGATCGCGGCTCTTCAGAAAAGAACCGACGAATCGAAGAGGTCGCCATGAGACCGCTTCTATGGAGACGGGTTTGCGCTCTGATCGGAATTTTCCTGATCGGGGCCACGGTCTTCCCGGCCGATCTTCCCTCCAAAGAAGCTGCGGGATCTGAAAAAAAGACCCCGGGACAGTTTAAGGAGGAAGGATCAAAGGACGTCGAACAGTTGCTCATGCAGGGAACCGAAATCCAGGGGACGGTTGAAAAACCTCATGTGGTATATGTTATCCCTTGGAAGGACCTCCCGTCCGGGGTGGAAGAAGAGGTTCCACTGCACCGAAGCTTCAGGAACGAGATCCTGGAACCGGTGGACCGGGAGCAGTTTCAGCGTCAATGGGAAAGTTTCTCACGCAATCCCAAATAAGGACGATTGAAGGGATGTCTTATTTTCAAGATTCGAATGAGGCGCGTTTCAGAAAAATCCTGTTGCGGTGCGTCGTCTTTTATTTTTCATGCGCGGCGGCCATAACGCTGATCCCGTTCCCTCATGCGGAGAAGCCCGATTTCAAGAACCTGCCCAGCCGTGTGGCGAAGTTGATTCTGAAATCTCCCGCTCCGCCGCCCCCCAGCCCGGAAGTGGTTAAACCGAATGACAAAACGTCTCCCGAGAAATCAAACCCCGAAGAAGGCGGACCCAAACCGACAAGCAAGGCTCCTCCCATCAGAAGGCAAATTGTCATGAGAAGCGGTCTCTTGGGTTCTTTGAACAAGGGAGAAACCGGAAGGACATTGAGCGCGCTGGTCGAAGACCGGAAATTAGATCAAGCCCTCTCAGCCGCGAACCTGATTGCCGCTCCGACGGCACGGTCAAGGCGCTCTTCGATCAAGAACGTCGTGACGACAAAGACGGACCTTGCCGATCAGAAGATCGCGCGTATCGGCGGACTTAAAGAAGAGGAACGGGTGAAGCTTAAGAAAGGGAACGAGGTTGCGATGCTTCCTTTGCAAGAAGGCCCCGGGGGCGGCGGCGGGTCGGGTCGTGGTGGAGACGGGTCCGGAAACGGGGTATCGATCCGTCTAACGGGCGGCGGCTCCGGGACGGGGAATGCCTCTGTTAATTATGACGCCATCGCGCGCGTGGTCGAACAGTACAAGGGCGGCCTCATCTATCTATATAACAAAGAGCTCCGACTCAACCCCACCTTGAAGGGGACGATTACGGTGGAGTTTTCCATTGACGGGAGCGGAAAAGTCATTGAAACCCGTGTCGTGACGAGTACCATGGATTATGCGCCTCTTGAGAATGCGCTGGCCGGTCGGATCAAGATGTGGAAGTTTCCCCACCTCTACGACGGGGTCATTGTCGTGACCTATCCTTTCGTTTTTTTCCCGGTGTAAGAAACCTTCGCTCATCGGGTCATCGATCATGGTGGTGGAAAAACCCTTCGCTGCGGCGGCTCTGTCCAACGGTTTTTTGCCGACGGGTTTCGTGTAAATGTTTTTATTATCAGCCGCTTATGCTTATTGACAAGTTGAGATTTCGTGGTAATTTTACAAAGGAGATCCGATGGGATCTCTCACGCGTAGACCCCGCGTGACCCTTGCGTGCCCAACGTGAAGGCCCAGGTTCTCTTCGGAGAGCTTGGGCCTCTCGTTTTGATTGACACCGATACCCCCGGCTTCATACAATAGCACCGCGGGAGAGGAGAGAGGATGAAAAAGGTATTGGTTCCGTTGGCTCCGGGGTTTGAGGAGATCGAGGCCGTGACCGTGATCGACGTCCTTCGTCGCGCCGGAATTGAGGTGACGATCGCCGGAACGGTTGCGGGCGAGATTAAGGGCCGGAATGGAATCGGGGTGGCTTCGGATGTTCCGCTCGATGCCGTCACGGCCCATCCGTTCGATATGATCGTTCTGCCGGGAGGATCCGACGGCACTGAGAATTTAAAGAAGGATCCGAGGGTCAAAAAAATTCTTCAGGAAATGGAACGACGGGGCCGTTACATCACGGCCATCTGCGCGGCTCCGATGGTGCTCTCGGCCGCCGGTCTGCTCGACGGGAAAAACGTGACCAGTCACCCGTCCGTTGAAAAAGATCTGCCGGGGGTGAAGTACAGCGAGGATCGTGTCGTTGTGGACGGTCATCTTGTCACAAGCCGTTCTCCGGGAACCGCGATGGAATTTGCCATGAAACTGGTGGAGATTTTGGAGGGCCGTTCAAAAATGGAGGAAGTCAACCGGGGTGTCCTGGCCCGTTTATAAAGACATGTCCAGTCCCATTTATGCGAAGGCTATTTTTTTCGACGCGGTCGGAACGCTGTTCCAGGTGCGGGGAGGCGTGGGGCAGGTCTATTGGGAGATTGCAAGACCTTATGGGGTGCGGACAACGCCGGAGGCGATCGAAGACGCGTTTCAGGAAATCTTTTCGAACGCTCCTCCGCTGGCTTTTTCAAGACTTCAATCCGGTCTTCTCAGACGGTCGGAGAAGGAGTGGTGGTACGGCATCGTTTTCAAGGTTTTCCGTAAAGTCGGAATGATCCGAAACTTTGATCAGTATTTTGATGAGGTCTTTCGAGCCTTTGCCGGCATTCGGGGATGGGAACTCTATCCGGAAACCCGTGAGGCTCTTCATGATCTTAAGAAAGCCGGTTTTATTCTGGGAGTGATCTCAAACTTCGATTCACGAATCCTGACGGTCTGCACCGATCTGGGAATCTTTGAGTATCTGGATTCGATCCGCGTCTCGAGTCGGGAAGGTGCGGTTAAGCCGGATCCGCAGATCTTTCTGAAAGCGTTGCGTCACCATCACCTCCTGCCCCGTGAAGCGGTGCATATCGGCGATAGCTTGGAAGACGATGTCAAAGGAGCCGCCGCCGCGGGGCTCAAACCGATCTATCTCGGCCGAGGTCGTCATCCGGATGTTCCCGGCGGCGTTATTTCGATTGGGAACCTGACCGAGATTCTGTCTTTGGTTAAACCTCTATAAGCGCCGATTCGAGCAAATTCACATAATCCTGTGCAAATCTTTTTCCATATAATTTTAAGTGAATCAAATAGTTGTCATGCGATCCCGGAAAATTTACACATCTTATGAACAAAATGTGCTTTTTTCTTGACTTTTCTTCTGAGCCGTATTATAAAGATAAGGGTGGCTCCTTGAGAATTTGATGAGTAGGGATGAGTAAGAGCAACAATAGCAAGGATGAGAAAGTTTTCTTCACCTCTCACGAGGCAGGCGAGATCATCGGTCTGACCCGGCGTCAGATCCAGCACTGGGATCAAAGCGATCTTATCAGACCGAGTTCGCGCACAGCCGGGGGACACTCCCGCTATACCTTCCAGGATCTCGTCGCTTTCAAAACAGCCAAAAAATTGTTGGACGCCGGCGTTTCGCTTCAGCGCATACGTCAAAGCATCGGTGAACTCCTAAAGCTTCTGCCGACCGTCAAACGGCCGCTGGCCGAACTGACGCTTGTCGCGACGGGCGATATGGTCGTCGTGTTTTATGAGGGGACCGTATTTGAAGCGATCTCCGGACAGCAGTGGATCGTCGAGGTGTCCGAAGTCCAATCGGCCGTTGACAAGTGGCAAAAACGCGTCCGGGAGCTTAGCCGGTACCGGAAGATTCACAAGGGTCATGGCTCGACACGACAGATTGATAAGGCGTCATAATACTTTTCTGCCGATCGGCGGTGGGAATCCGATCGCCGGTTGAGGTTCTGTTTCCATCGGAAGAGGTGTGTTCACCGATGTTGAAAGGAGGAGTATATGCGCACGATCTCAATCATTAATCAAAAAGGGGGATGCGGTAAAACAACAACGGCCATCAACCTGTCCGCCTCTCTTGCAAAACTGAATCGACGTGTGCTATTGATTGACCTGGACCCCCAGGGGCATGCTTCTCTCGGCCTGAACCTCAGACCGGAGGACCTGACAAAAGGGATGACCGAAGTCTTAACACAGGGAGCCTGCTTGGATGACGTCGTTTATGAATCGATCTGCCCCAATCTGGACGTGGCCCCCGCCAACATTACGCTCAGTTCGGCGGAACAGCTTTTGGCTTCGGCCGCACAGAAGGAACAGCGGTTGCTCTCCGCGATCGAGTCTTCCCGGCGGTCCTATCATTACGTCATCATCGATTCGCCGCCCAGTCTGGGCCTGTTGACCTTCAACTCGTTGCGTGCCAGCGACGAGGCGATTGTTCCGGTCGATATGGGCTTCTTTTCTCTTCACGGACTGGCGAAGTTGATCGAGATCGTCGATGTGGTGGCGCGACATACGGGCCACGAGGTCGCGGTGTGGGCCCTGGCGACCATGGTCAACCGTCACGCGCGATTTACCCAGGAGATATTGGACGAAGTGAAACGGCACTTTATGGAACGCACGTTTAAAACGATGATCCGCAACAATGTCAGGCTTCGCGAGGCGACCAGTCACGGTTTGCCGATCACCGAATACGATCCTCATGCGATCGGAGCCGCGGATTACATGTCCCTGGCTCAAGAGGTGATCCAGCCGGAGGCCGGTGTCTCCGTCGAGGCTGCGGCGACCGCGGCGGCGCCAAGAATTCCCGAGATCGAAGCGCAGAAATTTTTGGGACCGATCCTCATCGAAGAAATCCTTCCGGATCAGACCAAGCGATCCGTCTTGAAATCGGGGGCCAACGGATGAACTCCAAAAAAAGATTGGGAAAGGGTCTCGAGGATGTCTCGCATCTTTTTCTCTCGACTCCCGCGGCCGCTCCGGCGCTGAATCGGATGAACCTGCCGCCTCGAAAATTCGGGGAGGCCGTGAATTTAAAAACAAGGACATGGCTGGTTTTGAGTCTTGTTCCCCGCTTGCCGTCGGCCTTTTTTACGGCCAACCTGGCCGTGGAGTTGGCGCGTTGCGGCCGGCAAGTTTTGCTGATCGAAACCGCGCCGTTGCCCTCGCTGGACAAAGTCTTTGGAACCGTCCAGATTCAACCGTCCCTCAACGATCTGTTGGAGCAGCCGCAAAAACAGATCGTCGTGGACGGCCCGATGGGAATCAAGGTCTTAAGTTTTCGGTTGCGGCCGGACGAACTCCAAGGGTTTGCCGCGGAAGAGCAGGAAATTCTGGCCCAGATTTTACGGCGAGAGGAAGAGAAAGCCGAGCAGATTCTGATTCACGCCGTTTATGAAGAGAACCCTTCCTTTGAGAAGCTGGCGAGTCTCGGGCAAGGCGTCATTCTATCCGCGGAGCTCAACGCCGATACGATTCTTCAGACCTACCAGGCCTGTAAATATTTGTATCGGGTTGCCCCCGATCTACGAATCGGACTTCTTGCGTTTGGAAAAGAAGACCGGGAGACGTTGACGGTATGCATGGATAAGTTAAGCGACGCGTCGGAGCGCTTCTTGGGAAAAGCATTGGAATGGTACGGAATCATCCCGGAGGAACCGTTGATTGATCGTTCCCTCACGGCCAAGGTTCCCTTGGCCCTGCTTGATCGGACTTCCAAGGCCTCCGAAGGGTTTGCCATCGCCGTTCAAAATCTTCAACAGGAAAAGGGACCGATCTCCGATCCGCCCCTGGCTCCGTATTCCTTTGTGGATCGGCTTCAACGTCCCGCGGATATTGTGGAGGAACCATGAAACTGCAACGGATTGTCCTTCAGGACAGCGCGATTCTTCAGAAACTGATGCTGGCCCAGCTCGGCGATTTTCCGGGCCAGATCGAACTGCTGGAGGAAAACTTTAATTTCGAAACGGGTTCGATCTGCATCGGGATCGACAAGGCCCGGCGGTTTGTTTTGTTGGTGCCCTCCCTTGTTGAAAACGATGCGATTCTTTTGAAGGCCCTTGGACAATTGAGCTGGCTCGTCCGTCAGCATCCGCTGCTGGTTCGGATATTTTCCAGACCGGGGGCGGAGTTCGCGCCGTCGCCGCGCGCAATCCTTGTGGCTCCGTCCTTCTCGGCGACCTTGCGGGAGGCCCTCGCTTTCATCGGGATCGACATCGAGCTTTACGAGTATCGTGCGGTGGAACTGAATCAGGAGCAGGCCCTGCTCTTCGATTCCGTACCGATTCCCGATCGAAAGATAACCGCACCGATCGGTTCCGTTGCGCCGAGGCTTCAGGATCCCCATTCCCAGGTCCAGTTGACGGATACGGAACGGAAGTTTTTTGAAGGGTTTTTTCCAAAAAGCCTGCCTACTTAAATCCGGGTTGATTCCAAGCACCGTCGATTTTGGTCTTGTAATTTCAACGGACCCATATTAAAATTATCCCACACAGCGAGAAGGAGGTTCACCTCATGCCCATGTATGAATATCAGTGTGAACGCTGCGACCAGTCGTTCACCCTCTTGCAAAGCGTTCATGTCCGATCCGGCGAGACCATTTGTCCCCATTGCGGAACGAAAAAAATTCAGCGTCTCTTTTCAACGTTTGCCTCGAAAGTTGAAGGGAGCGGCGGTCCTGCGCCGGCCGGCGGTTCCCACGGGTGCGGATCGGGCGGTTGCGGTTGCGCCTGAGAAAGGATGGGTCCGCTTGAAGACGAAGTTTTTTACGGTGGCCAAAACAACCGAGATTGATTCCGGTCGTGCCCGCGTTATTTATGTCCACGGTGTTGAGATCGCCTTGTTTAACCTTGGAGGGGCTTTTTACGCCGTCGACAATCTCTGCCCTCATGAAGGGGGTCCGCTGGTGGCCGGAACCGTCCAGGGGATGGTTCTGACCTGTCCCTGGCACCGATGGCAATTTGATCTCAAGACGGGTTGTTCACCGATTAATCCCGCCATTCAAGTTAAAACCTATCCCGTGCAGATTGAAGGGGAGCAGGTCCGGATCGGCATGGTGATTGACTAGACTCGCGTGGGAGCGACGGAAGAATTTAAAAACAAGATCGTGGTGATTACCGGCGCCTCCGGCGGCATCGGTCGGGCCACATCCCTGGCTTTTGCGAGCCGAGGCGCCTGCCTGGCGCTCCTGGCCCGGAACCGGACCCGTTTGGGCGTCCTGGCCGCCGAAATTGAATCCAGGTATAATCGGGCGAGCCTTATTCTGGAGGCCGATGTCTGTTCCCCTGTTGAAGTTCAGAAGGGGATTCAAAAGGCGACGGATCATTACGGTCGGATCGATTATTTGATCAACGGTGCGGGGATCATCTCCTTCAAGCCCTTTTTGGAGTTGAGCCCCGAGGAACTGCATGCGATGATGTCCGTAAATTATTTGGGGACCGCCGCCTGCATCCGGGCCGTTTTGCCGATGATGCTGGAACGGCGGAGCGGTCACATCGTGAACATCGCCTCGATCGCGGGACGAAGGGGATTCCCGATGGAGACCGGCTACTGCGCGTCCAAATTTGCGGTGGTGGGATTTTCAGAGGCGTTGCGTGTGGAATTGACCGGCACGGGTGTCGGTGTCTCCCTTCTTTGTCCGGGCATCGTGGACACGCCCATGTCGAGTGATTTTCTGAACCTTCCCGGAATCCGGAAGGAAGTCCGTCCGCTTTCGGCCGATCAAATTGCATCGCATCTGCTCCAAATGGTGACGGAAAAACGGGTCGAGTCGATTCTCCCGCTCTCGACCAAACTCGTCGTCCGGTTGAACAGCGTGGCGCCCCGATGGGCCGACTGGATCATCCGGAAACGCACCAACCGAATCGCCGAGTTAATTGCAAAATCCGTCCCGCAACCGTAAATGATCTCGCGCGATCATGGCTTTGGCCCGGGCTTGGGCGAAATCGTGTCTTCCCTTTCACGAATCGTGTTTGGGTTGTCGGTCGTCTTGTTGTTTTATCCGGCGATCAACGCGCATGCGGAGGACGGCCCACCAAAGTCCGTCGCGGCTGAGGATGGAGACTACCGTGTGGTCTTGGCGGGCGCGGGGGAACCCTGGTTTGATCCGAAGACGGGCGGCAGGGTTAAGTTCACCTTTACGGTCACCGATAAGGCCAACCACCAACAATACCCGGTGTATTTAGATAATGTGACGGCCGCGGTTTCCAATCTTTCCATCTTTCAAGGGAAACTGATTATCCTGGGCGAGGAAGAAAACCTCCACTCGCCCATTACAACCTTGATGGATCTGAAGAACCGCGGCGAGATCGATTCGTTCATCGGTTTTGGAAGCGCGCAATCCCAAACGGGCCGGTTTCTTTGTTATCGAAAATTCTATCCGCCGGAGACGGCCGAGCCTCCCGCCATGAGCGATCTGGTCCTGGTTTACGATCTGGCCGATTCCGCGGACGGGAATCGGGCGCGGGGGGAAGAGGCTTATCGCAACGATCCCATCGGGCGCTTGACCGAGGTCGGCCATCCCATCTATCCGGAAAACAATGCCGGCAAGAAGCACTATCGGGTTTGGGTGCCGGACGAAAACAAACGGCATGCCATTATTCCGAACGGGTTTTTTTGGTTTGATCAGGACCGGAAGATCGCGTTCGGCGACCGGGTCGGGGATGAGGATTACCTCGTGGTGGTCGATCTATCCGGGGGCCTGACTCGTCCCCTGATTCATAAGATGGAAATCGATCTGCAGTCTTTGTTGCGGGCGGAAGATCGCGGGAACGCCTCTCTTCTTCATGACCTGCAACCGATCAAGCTTGAGAGCGTTCAAGACTTAAAGAACGGGAAGATCGAAATGCGCCTCTCGTCCCCCATTCCCCTGCAAGAGAACAACGTGGAGTTTTCCTTCGCAGGAACGGCTCCGACCGACTCAAAGCCGATGCCCGAATCCTCCCCTCCGCCGGTCCGCGAGCTCCAAAGATAGGATCTAGACAAAGGATCGCGGGCGATTTCGAATGGCTGGAAACGGATAGGCTGCGTCGTTTGGCGTTCCTTACTGAGGAGCAACAGGCGGGACGGGGACGAACGAATGGAGCGGGTGAGCTTCCAGGGGGATCACCGTGCTTTTCTTGACATCGTCGACCAAGCGGCTCTGGACCATGATGCTGCTCGTGATGATTCCCTCCGACTTGCCCTGAATGACTTCACATTTTCCGTTGTGAAAAACGAGCAGGTTGTCCTCGTCCAGAAATTCATAATCGAGGCAGATATGACGGGCTTCCGGGTTGTTGTTTTTGACCTTCGCCGACCATGTGCATTCGGTTCGGTTGAAGTTTTCCCACGTGTACCCCTTTTTCCAGGAATAGTCGAGCACGTCCACTTTGATGGCGGGATTGCTGATCAGTTTTGGAGCCGCGGCGGCTTTTGACGTGTCGGCCGTACTTGGGGCATCCTCGGCGGCCAGAGCGATGGAAGACCGGACGACCGCCGCCAAAAAGAAGGCTAACATCAGGCGTTTCGTACACATGGGAAGCAAATTGTATGCAATTACAAAATAATTGTCAACAATAATTTTAGGCCGCGATGAAGTCCCATGAAGGGGTGATCGGGCGGGGCCTTGAGCGGTCTAATTGATTTATTTTGTTGCGGTTCTCGTCATCATTGGTTCTCCCGCTTCAAACGCGCGACGAAGTGATCCGCCCGTCGGGTCGGTTCCGGAATCCGGTAGCCTTGTGAGCAGGCCAGGACGTAATGGATGGCCGACGACAGATCGATCTTATGCCCCGCCGAGACGAATACGGGGTTTGTTTTGTCCTTGGTCCGCACCGCCGCCCCGATGACTTCCCCTTGATTGCCGGTCAGGGGAGTCCAGCTCCCTCGTTTTATCGAAGGCGCCTGATATGCTCCGAAAAGGCGTGACTTGGCGCATCCGATCGTCGGTTTATCAAGCCATAATCCGATGTGGCAAGCGATGCCGCAAGCCCGGGGGTGGGCCAAGCCCTGGCCGTCGATCATCACCAGGTCCGGTTCCTGCCGGATCCGAGCGAAGGCTTTCAAAAGGGCCGGGGCCTCGCGAAAGGCCAGCAAACCGGGAATATAGGGAAAGGTCAGGTCGGACACGCTCCCGCATTCCTCGACGACGTTCAGGTCCGGAAAACTCAAGACCACCACGCCCGCATATGCCCGCGGCGGGTTTTTAGTTAGCGCCATGTCCGCCCCGGCCACAAAGCGCACCGATTCGAGACGGTTTTGGGTAATCACCCGGGCCGCCAGTCGTTTTTGGATCTCGATCGCTTCTTTCGGAGAGAGGTTCCAGGAATGTAATGAACGGGTTTTCAACGAGGCTCTTGTAGGGGATACGGTCGTACGTCTCTACTTTTCTTTTAAAAAAAACCCATTTGTTCGGGCTGAGGCGTCGGCTGGACTCCTTTGGCCAGGAACGTTTTCAGATTCTGAAAATCTTCCGAAAGCGCCGGACGCAGATTCCCCTGGTGCAGCACGGCGGCGGGATGGAGAATGGGAAAAACCAGGAAGTTCTTGACTTGAAAATGCTGGCCGCGAATTTTGGTGATCGACACTTTTTTTTCCAGGAGGGCCTGGGCCGCAAAATTTCCAAGGGTGCAGACCACGCGGGGCTTGATCATCTCGATCTGCTTCCAAAGATACGGCAGACAGGCGTTGATCTCGTCCGTTTGAGGGTCGCGGTTCTCCGGCGGGCGGCATTTAATCACGTTGGCGATATAAACGTCCTCGCGCTTCAGGCCGATGCCGCCGAGGAGGTCCGTGAGGAGCTTTCCCGCCGCTCCCACAAAGGGCCGGTTCTGGAGGTCTTCGTTCTCGCCGGGCGCTTCCCCGACGAACATGATCTCGGCCTTGGGGTTGCCTTCGCCGAACACCACATGCGTCCGGGATTCGCATAACCGGCATTTACGGCAATCGTTAATCTCTTCGTTGAATTGTTGAAGGGGAGTCATCCGGCAATCCAAAATTTCGGGTAAGGATACTGCATCTTGAATCTAAAATCAACCCGGGCATCCACTGCGTCAATAATTTTGTCTTGACGGATATTTTTTATGGGCGTATAGGATGATCTGTGCGGGTAGTTCGGTTGTTTCTTTCGGGGCTTGCAGCCGATGCGGTTGAAAGGCCAAATTAAAAAAATCGAGGCCGGTCGCGGGTCCGGCTTAATCGAGGTCCCGGACGGCCGGGTTTTCTTTTTTCATCGCAGCCGTCTGGAAGGGCTGGATTTCGAAAAATTGCGTTCGGGCGATGAGGTGGAATTCGAATTCGACGAGTTTCGGGGGCCCACCACGCCCAAAGCCCCCGTCGCGACGATCGTCAGGCCGGCCGGCGGAGGAAAAAGGGATGGGTGACAATCCCGTCGCGGTTGCAGTAGAATATATCATCATGAGCGCGATGGGTGACAAGGCCGTAGAGATCGTCAAGGTCCTCCGGGAAGCGGGTTTTCGGTCCTACTGGGCCGGCGGGTCGGTCCGCGATCTGGTGATGGGGCATGAACCCCAGGATTACGACGTGGCGACCGACGCGCGGCCGGAGCAGGTGATGAAGCTCTTTCCCAAGACCGTCCCGGTCGGCGTCAGCTTCGGGGTGGTCAAGGTGATCGAAAACGGGTTCGAGTTCGAGGTGACCACCTTTCGTTCGGACGGCCGTTATCTCGACGGCCGGCACCCGGCGGCCGTGCATTACTCCGATGACCGGGAAGACGCCGCGCGACGGGACTTCACGATCAACGGAATGTTTTACGACCCGTTGAAAAAGGAGATCATCGATTACGTGGACGGCCGGAGGGATATCGCGGCCGGCGTGATCCGGGCCATCGGCGACCCGCGCGAACGCTTCGAGGAGGACAAGCTCCGCCTCCTGCGGGCCGTCCGGTTCGCGGCCCGTTTCGGGTACGCCATCGAGCCCGGGACCGAAGCGGCCATCCGCGACCTGGCCGGACAGATTCGGCAGATCAGCGCCGAGCGGATCCGGGACGAGATCAAAAAGATGCTGACCGGGCCGAACCCGTCCGGCGGTTTCTCGCTTCTTCACCGAACCGGCCTGCTGGACGCGATCCTTCCGGAGGCGGCGGCCATGGCGGGGGTGGAGCAGCCGAAGGAATTTCACCCGGAAGGGGATGTGTTGACGCACACGATGCTCCTGCTCAAAAACCTGGAACGGCCGTCGTTCGAGCTGGCGCTGGCGGCCCTGTTGCACGACGTCGGCAAGCCCCCGACCTTTACGGTCCGGGAGCGGATCCGCTTCGACAACCATTGCGAGGTCGGCGCGCGGATGACCGAGGCGATCTGCGGCCGGCTCCGTCTCTCGAACGAGCAGACCGAGCGGGTGGTCGACCTGGTCCGCGATCATCTCCGCTTCAAGGACGTTCAGCGGATGAAGCAGAGCACGCTCAAGCGTTTTCTCCGGCAGCCCTATTTTTCGGACCACCTGGAGCTTCATCGGCTGGACTGCCTGGCCAGCCACGGCGATCTGACGAACTGGGAATTTTGCAGAAAGCAATTGGCCGAGCTGGGTCCGGAAGAGATCCGGCCGGCGCGTCTGCTGACCGGAGACGATCTGATCCGGATCGGTTATCAACCCGGACCCCTTTTTACCAACATCCTCACGCTTTTGGAGGACGCGCAGCTGGAAGGATCGATTACGAGCCGCGACGACGCGTTGGGATGGTTGCGGCGGCGGTTTCCGTTAAAATCATCGCAGGGCGGGTGAGACGCATGGGTGCGGTTCAACCGGTGGAGATTGAAAGGCGGGCGGACGGATCGATCCGCGTGAGCTGGAGCGACGGCCATGAAGGGATCTATCCCGCGGCGTATTTGCGGGAGCAGTGCCACTGTGCGGCCTGCATCGAGGAATGGTCGGGAAGAAAGATGATCCGTCCGGACATGATCCCGCCGGACATCCGGCCGCTGCGGATCAGCGCGGTGGGGCAGTACGCCATTCATATCGAATGGAGCGACGGGCATTCCACGGGGATCTACGCGTTCGATCTCCTTCGCAGGATCTGCCCGTGTCCGGAATGCGCGGCCGAGCGCGCCGTCCGACCGTAATCCAATCCGCCGTGGAGTACTCAGCGAGGGGAAGAGGGGGGCTCCATCCGGCTTGATTGAAGGTACAAAGTCTCGCCGCACACACGATTCGGGGGTGTGCGGCGAGCAAGCTCGGATGGAGGGGGCGATACGCGCCCCTGCAATTTCAGCGTTAGTTATAGACCAGCAGGTTTCTGTTTCCGTGGCGGATCGGCTTGGGATTCTGTTGCCGGTTGGACAGGATCACCGGATCCAGGATCTCGCCGCAGGCGATGCAATGCCAGGCGTGGAAGAAGATCTGGCCGGTATCGTCGCGCAGATCCTCCAGCCGCTCTTCCACCATCAATCCTTCGCAACGCGGGCATGTCATGGGACACCTCCTTTTGAACACCCGGGATATCGGGTCAGGTAAGTTCCACTTTAAACGGCTTCCGTGGATTAAACAATCCGCCGGAAGCCCCGAATCGAGACTGCAGAAGACCTAGATGAACAGGGGCCATGGGCCATTGGGCCTATGCCGTGGAATACCTGAACGGGAATGGAGCGAGCGGGATGAAATTCGTCATTATCGGCACGGACGGACCGGAAGGCCGGGCCAAGCGCAAAAAGCTTCGACCGGCCCACCTCGAACGTTTAAAGCGGCTTGAATCGGAAGGAAAATTAGTTTTGGCCGGTCCTTTTGCGGACCAGAGCGGCAGCCTGATCATTATCGAGGCCGACTCGATCGAAGAGGCGCGGGCCTTTATTCAAAAAGATCCCTATGTGGAACAGGGGGTGTTCGAAAAAGTGGAGATCCGGCCGTTTACTTTGGTCTTGCCGGAAAGGGATGAAGGACCGTGAACGCGCGGCCGGCCAACACGCTGGTTTATGACCGTGAATGCGAGCTGTGCCGGTGGGCCCAGGGTCTTATCCTTCGGTGGGACCGACGCCGGCGAATCGGGTATCTGGCGTTTCAAGACCCCCGCTTTCCGGAATGGTTTCCGGAGCTTAACCGGGACGATTCGGCCGGTGTATGGCCGCACGGCGAAGCGCCCCGGGCCATGCTGTTTATCGATGACGGGGGACGACTCCGGATCGGACTGGACGCGTTCCGCGCGATGCTGCCCCGGCTGGCGGGCGGGCGGCTGTTGGCGTGGCTGTTTTACTTTCCGGGCGTGTCGTGGCTGGCCGGCCGGTTTTATGATTGGCTGGCCCGAAATCGCTACCGATTATTCGGACCGACTCCTTAAGCGGGCGATCGATGTATAGGGGGCTCGCGTCGCCGGCATCTCATGTGGGGGCCCGTGCGGTTCGCCGTTGCGAATCCTCCGATGTCCCCACACCCCGCGCTCGGACCGGCGAAGCCGGACCCTCGCTTGCTGCACCGGCCAAGCCGGATGGAGCGACTCGACCGAGCTCGCCGAAGTCTCGTCGAGGTCCTTCCCCTGCCTGCCGGCAGGCAGGTCGCGCGCTTTGCGCGCTGGTTACCTGCTGCTGGGGGTGCAACTACTTGACAGATGCGGGCTGCTGCCTATAGACTGCAGGCTGAAAAGGGAAAAGCAAGGCGCGAAGATGGAGGGGACGATGTCGGAGCTTGAGGATTGCAAACAAAAATTCATCGAAATGGTCAAGGCCGTCGATCCCCAGGTTGCCGTCGTCATCCCGACGTCGGCCAGCAACAGTCTGTTTTTAATCTCGCTGTCCAAAGGAAAGGCCCGCAAGTTCATCACGGTCTCCGAAGACGATTTGGTAGACCTCGTTTCGGACGATTTGATCCATGACGAGGTCGAGGACCGCGTGCGCGAGACCATCTCGGAACTCAAACCGTAACCGACGACCGAATCCTCCGTCTTCCGACGCCGTGCAGGGATGCTATGTCCTCTTCGACTTTAAACGAGGAAGGGAACCGGCTGTTTCAGCAGGGGCGGTACGGCGAGGCGCTTTCCTATTATCAGAGGGCGCTGGATCTGGACCGGCGGACCGGAAATCCCTGGAACCTGACCGCGACGCTGGGGAATTTGGCCAACGTCTACGCCAGCATCGGCAAAAATGAAGAGGCGCTGACCTGTTACCGGGAGGTGCTCGGAATTCAACGCAAGCTGGGGGACGCCCGGGTGGTCGGGATCACGCTGGCGAACATGGGCAATCTCCACGCCGATCGGCACGAGACCGAACAGGCCAAGGCCTATTATCTGGAAGCGATCGATCTGTTGGAGCCTTCCGGAGATGTCCGGGGGCTCGGGATGCTGTACGGAAACCTGGCTCTTGCGGTCCGTGACGAGGGCGATCTCTCTTCGGCGATCGGGCTTTTTGAAAAGGCCTTCCGTCGGCTCCGGCAGCTGGGAGACAGTCCGGAGCTGGCCCGAACCGTCAACAGTTTAGGGAAGACCTATTTCATGCAGGGTCGCTTGAACGAGGCCTTGCGGCAGTCCGAAGAGGCCCTGGGGATCAGCCGGCGGCTTGGAGACGAGCTCGGAATGGCCTCGGCCTGGTACCATCTGGTTTGGGTATACGAGCGCATGGGACGGGTCGAAGAGGCGATCGGGCTTCTGGAGCGGGTGGTGGAAATCGACGAAAAATACCGTCTCCCCAAGCTGAACGAAAACCGGATGCGCCTGGAACGGTTAAGACAATCGGGAAAGGATGGAAGCCGTGTCCGGTACTGAACAACGCCCGCTTCTGGACGGCGTTGAGGCGGCCTTTAAAAAATCGGGATGGTCCTACGAACGGCTCGACGGCCCGGGAGGCGGATCGTTGCTGTTGAACCTTCCGGAAGCGGACTGCCTGGTGGAGCTTTTCGGGGACGGGCGCTTGGCCTGCCAGTTCGGCGTCGACATGGAAGAGATGAGAAATCTCCTCACCGGCGATCAGACGGAGGACATGGCGGACGACGAGCTGGTCCGGGTCGCCCGCTACCACTTGAAACCGATCGTGGACCGATACCGGGCGGCGCTTCTTCGGGAGGGGTTGGAGGAGGGCGTCGATGCGACCTCGGATCACTACGCCATCGTCTTCCAGGCGGTCCTGGACCTGTCGTCGCCCCAACAGGTCGCGCATAAAGTGGCCCGGTGCCTTCTGGCGCTGGAGGAGCCGGCCCCTTAGCGCGGTCCGCCCGCCGCGCCGTCGATCTTCCGGGCCAGCGCGAAGTCTTTTGGGGTCAGTCCGCCGGCGGAATGGGTGGAGAGGACCATCGTTACTTTTCGGTAATGGATCGTGATATCGGGATGATGGTCGGCGGCCTCGGCGAGGTCCGCCACCCGGTTCACGAACCGGATCGCCGGCATGAAGGAATCAAAGACATACTGCTTTTTGATCGCGTTCCCGGCCAGTTCCCAAAGATCCAGCTCCTTCAGTTTTTTTTGGATTTCGGTCGTCGATAATCGTTCGGCCATTCTTTTCCCCCGTGGGTTGCCGTCTCCTATCCCGGACGCGTGCGGCGCGTCTGTTGACATTTTATTCCCCGAAGAATACATAAAGCAATCATGAAACGAAGCGGTCCCGGGTTTTTGATCAATCTGATCCATTTTGCGGTCATCGGCCTTTTGGGCATTCTTTTCCGGGTTCTCAATCGGATCGAGGTTTCGGGTCGTGAAAACATCCCGGCGCGGGGCGAGCGGGGCGTGCTGATCCTGTCCAATCATATCTCGGCCCTGGATCCGTTCCTGATCGGGATCACGGCCATGCCGCGTTTCTCGCCCGTCTGGTGGCGCGCCGCCGCGAAGGAGGAGCTTTTCACCACGCCGTTCTCGAGAGCGGTGATGCATTTGGTCGGGGCCTTTCCGGTCCGGCGGCGGCGGCACGATGTCGAATCCATGGATCGGATGGTCGGGTCCCTCCGGACGGACGTGCTCGTCGTCTTTCCGGAAGGGACCTGGTCCACGACGGGGAAGCTGCTCCCGGGCCGTTCGGGCGTCGGCAAGGTGATCTACGACGCCCACCCGGCGAAGATTGTTCCGGTGGCGGTCAAAGGAACGGACGGAATCCTCCCGAGGGATTCCTGGGTTCCCCGCGTCGGACATCGGGCGAAGATCGCCTACGGTCCGCCGATGGACCTTCGCCGGTTCTATGACGAACCCGCCGGCGTTGAAACATCGCACCGGATCATCGACGCCGTCATGGCCGAGATCGAAGGGTTGTACGCGTTGCTTTAACGCCGGGCGGATCCGTCCGGCTGCCCGGCTACAAACGGAGTTGGGCTTGCGGGTCGACCAGCAAGCCGGGCTGGCAGGATCGGCAGAAATTCGTCTCGCGTTGCTTCGCCTTCACGCTCGCGATGCGGCCTCCGCAGCGGGGACAGGCCGAGCCGGCCTTCCCGTGCACCTTCAGAAAATCCCGGATCTTCAGATGGATATCGTCGCCCATCCGCGCTTCGACGATGGCCGTCGCTTCCCGAAGGACTTCTCCGATCGAACGGTACAGCTTCCGGGTCTCGTCCTCTGTGAGGGTTTTCCGTTTCCGAAAGGGATAGATCCCGGCCGAGAACAAAATTTCATCGGCATAGGCGTTCCCGATGCCGGCGATGAAGCGGGCGTCGGTCAGGATGCCCTTGATCTCTCCGTGATGTCGCTTGAGGCGGGTATAAAATGTCTCGTAGGTCAGGTCCGGGTCCAGCGCGTCGGGCCCCTGGTCCGAAAAGCGGGGAATCGAGTCGGTGGCCTCGTCGCGGACGAGATAGACCATTCCCATGCTTTTGTCGTCAAGATAGCGGATCTCTTCGCCCGAAGAGAGGCTTAAGATGAAAATCGTGTCCGAGGACCGTCGGGTTTCCGGCTGGCTGAGTTGAAACCGGCCGGCGAGCATGGGATGGATCGCCAGGGAATGACGATCGAGACGGAAGATCAGGTACTTTCCCCGGCGATGAACGGCCGCGATGGTTTGGCCCGATAAAGCCTGTCGGATCTCTTCTCCCGCGAGGGAGCGGATCACGAACGGTTTATAAACGGACACGGCCTGCACCGCGCGGCCGATGATCCGTCTCCGCAGCACGGCCATGATCGCTTCCAAGTCGGGAATCTCCGGCATACGGTCTCACTTTCCACGAAGCTTATTTCGGCGTCTTGCGATAAACAGTCGCCCGTTCGGCTGCGAGCGGCAGGGGCGTCGCTCGCTTCGCAATTTGGGGATTCACGGCGATTTGATCGAATATTTTACGGGTCGCGGTCGGGAGGGGGTAGGTTTTTATTTTTTCAGCCGGGATCCATCGCCACGGCTCCGGGGGCTGTTCGAACGCGGCGTCGCCGTTGAACAGAAAAGGGTGATAGGTGATCCGTTTATGCGAAAACGTGTGCGCCACCGGATCGAGCGGCCGGAGCAGTTTCGGTTTCAGTCCGAAGCGCTTCTCGATTTCCCGTTCGATCCGTCGCGTCGTCGCCGCTTCCGACGCCTCTATTTCGGGAAAACTCCAGAGTCCGGGCAGGAGTCCTTGTTCCGGCCTCGGGCCGATCAGCAGACCGCGGCGGTTTTGGATCAGCGCGACGGCGATTTTATCGTGGGGAACGGCTCGTCTTTCGGTCCGGACCGGGATCCGATCTTGAAGCCCCGATCGACGGGCCCGGCAGGATTCCCGCACCGGACAGACCGGGCACGAAGGCGTTCGGGGGAGGCAGACCGTGGCGCCCAGCTCCATCAGGGCCTGGTTGAAATCGCCGACGTTTCGGTCCGGCAGGAGCTCGGCCGCGAGTTCCCAGAGCCGGTCTTGAACGGCGGCCTGTCGCGGGTCTTTACGTATCGCGAAGATCCGGCAGAGCACGCGGCGGACGTTTCCGTCGAGAACGGGCGCCTTGACGTCGAACGCGATGCTGGCGACGGCGCCCGCGGTGTAGCGTCCGACGCCCGGCAGTGAGGAAAGCCTTTCGACGGCGGACGGAACCCGGTCGTTCCATTGTTCATGGATGGCCCGTGCGGCCCGGTGCAGGTTCCGGGCGCGGCGGTAGTAGCCCAGTCCCTCCCAGAGCTTCAGGACTTTTTGCAGCGGGGCCCGCGCCAGCGATGCCGCCGTCGGAAACGTTTTGATGAAACGACGGTAGTAGGAAATCACCGTGGCGACCTGGGTCTGCTGAAGCATGATTTCCGATACGAGGATCCGGTAGGGGTCGCGGGTCTTGCGCCACGGAAGGTCCCGCTTGCTCCGATGATACCAGGCCGTCAGCCGCTTCCGAAGCTTCTCCTGAACGTCGCGGCGGGCGGGTCGGAGCGGCATATCACGTCACGGGGGTGAGGCGGCGGCTTCCTTGGCGACTTCCGCGGCGTTCGAATTCCCGATCGACGAGGTCCAGAATCGTCGATTTGCTCAGACCCCAGCGGGGGGCGATGACGTATTCCTCGTTCAGTTCGCCCATGAGGCGTTCGACGACCATCGTCGGCGGGAGCCGTTCGAGGAAATCGCATACCAGGGGGATGTATTCCTTCGGCGACAGTGTTTTGATCGGCCGCCGTTCGTGGAGTTTCGCCAGCGCCGTGTCCTTGGAAATGTAAAGATGATGGATCTTGATCCCGTCCAGGTTCAGTCGGGCGGCCTCGTCCGCCGTCTGCATCATCATCGCCGGCGTTTCGCTCGGCAAGCCGAGGATGACATGGGCGCAGATCCGAAGTCCGCGCCGCCGGGTCCGTTCGACCGCGTCGAGGAACTGGGCGTAGGAATGGGCGCGGTTGAGCGGGGCCATCGTGTCGTCATGGATGCTCTGGAGGCCGTACTCGACCCAGAGATGCGTCCGGGCATGATAATCGGACAGGAGATCCAGCACGGGCTCGGGGACGCAGTCCGGTCGAGTCCCGATCGAAAGGCCGACCACGTCCGGGAAGGCCAGGGCCTCGTCGTAGAGACGCTTCAGGCGGTCGACGGGTCCGTGCGTGTTCGTGAAGGCCTGGAAATAGACGACGAATTTGTCGGCGCCGAAGCGTCTCCGGTAAAACGCCATCCCGGAGGCGATCTGGTCGCGGATCGGCCGGGGAGCGGCGCGGGAGTTGGGCGAGAAGCTCTTGTTGTCGCAGTAGCTGCAGCCGCCGTACGCGACCGTTCCGTCGATATTGGGACAGCTGAATCCCGCGTCAATCGGAACTTTAAACACCTTTCCTGGGAAATGTTCTTTGAGAAAGCTGTTGTAGGAGCGGTAGTAGAGTTTCACGGGTTGTCCGATGATGCAAGCGGTGGTATTATATCACAAGGGTGAAGGACGATTGCAACCGTCCGGGAGCTGCGCCATGTCTTCTCTGGAGAATCAGGAGTTGGAGGTCGAACAGGCGAACGAGCGGTTCTACCGTGCCTTCGAAAGTCTCGACATCCATAAGATGGAAGCGGTCTGGGCCATGGACGGCCCGGTCAAGTGCATCCACCCCGGATGGGATATTCGGTCCGGCTGGCCGGCCGTGCGGGACAGCTGGGTCCTGATTTTCAATCATACCGCCGGGATCCGCTTCGAGGTGACGGACGTGGAGATCGCCGTGAGCGGCGATCTGGCCTGGGTGACCTGCATGGAAAATGTACGGATGGAGACCGAAGAAGAATCCCAGCTCAGCCGCATCCTGGCGACGAATCTCTATCTCCGCCGTGCGGAGGGGTGGTTGATGGTGCATCACCACGGCTCGCCCGTCTTCGGCGGGAAGGCCGATGGATGAGTCTAGGGCCGGGGTTTCTCCCGCCATGACGAGAAGAGAAATAAAAGCAGGCCGACGGCGATGACGGCACCGGCGACCCGGAAAGCCGCACCCGGGCTGTAAGCCTGCCACAAGTAGCCCCCGCCGATCCCCGCGAGCAAGGCTCCGATGCCGACCGCCGCGTTCAGTAAACCCAACGCGCTTCCGCGCCGTTCCTCGACCGAGAGTTGTGCGGCGAGAGACCGTTGCACCCCGTCCGTCAACGCGGGAAAGAGGCCGAGGACGAAGAAGCTTCCGGCCAAGGCCCAAAGGGATTGCGCGGCATACAGCAAGAAATAGCTCGCGATGAGAATGATGTAACCGATAAAAATAACGGATCTCGCCCCGACTCGATCACTCATCCTTCCGGCCGATATCGAAAACCCCGCGTAGGAGAGACTGTAGATCATATAGAACAGGGGAATATCGGCGATCACCAACCCGATCGATTCGGTTTTTAAAAGCATCACCGCAACGGGAAGACTGCCGGCTGAGAGAATCAGGATGGAAAGAAGGAAAAGCTTAAAACGCGGAGAAAAACGCTTGAAAGATTCAGCGAGGCTCGCGCGTTTACGCGGAAGAGCCGGCATCACATCGGAGATGAAAATCAGCGACAAAACGGCGGCGATCCCGACAAGGAAGGCGGTCATGAACACCCAATCGAATCGCGACGGAAAACGGCGCAGAATGAGGTACGCAATCAGGGGGCCGAGTATGGACCCGGTCGTATCCATCGCCCGGTGGTATCCAAACGACCTCCCCAGCTCTTCTCTCGGACTCGAGAGGGAGAGGAGGGCGTCCCGGGGGGAATCCCGCAGGCCCTTCCCGGTCCGGTCGAGCACCCGCAACCCGAGCGCGCCCCCGACCGTGGAGACGAAAATATAAAAGGGGCGTGTCAGGACCGATAGAATGTATCCGGATACGACGAGCGGTTTCCGGCGCTGAAACCGGTCCGAGAGAGTTCCGGAATAGATTTTGAATAGATTCGATAATCCTTCCGCAATTCCGTCGACCAGCCCCAGCGATTCGGCGCCGGCCTTCAGAACCGACGTGAAGAAGGCGGGAAAGACGGAGAAGACCATCTCGGAAGAAAAATCGTTGAACAGACTGGTGAGACCGAGCAAGAAGATGTTTTTAGGCAATCCCAAGATCCGTAATTGGGATGGCTCACGCCTCATAGCGCTTCCAGTTCATGACGGTTCGCGCGCGATAGATCCGTTCCACGTCCGCCGCGGGCGGGATGCCTTCCTCGCTCAATATTCCGGCCAAGGCGCGCAGCGGAAGGCCCACTGCGGCGAGATAATCGCCCTTGATCGACGCGATCCGTTTCCGGCCTTCGCCCTGAAGCGAATAGGCGCCGGCCTTGTCCGACGGTTCGCCGGTCGCGGCATACCGGACGAGAACTTCCTTTGAAGCCGGCCGCATCCGCACCATCGTGGTTTCGACCGCGACGCGCTCATTCCGGTCCGGGAAGACCACCGCCACGGCCGTAACGACCGCATGGGTCCGGCCGGCCAGAAGGGATAAAATCCGCACCGCGTCATTTTGATCGGACGGCTTGCCGATGGTTTTGCCATCCAGATCAATCACGGTATCGCTTCCGATCACGATTGCGTCCGTAGCCTGCCGATGAACCGCGCGGGCCTTTTCAAGCGCCCAGTAAACGGCTTCATCGGAAGGGGTCCGGCCCGGCTGAAAAACCTCCGTCAGGCCTGGCGAAACGACCTCAAAGGGCAGGCCGAGCAACGCTAAGATCTCTTTTCGTCGCGGAGAGCTGGAGGCGAGGATCAGGCGCATGCGACCGGTTGAAGAATGGATTCAACCTCGCGAAGGCTTTCGACCCGGACGAGACGCCGACGCAGCTCGGAGGCGCCCGGAAATCCCGAGAAGTAGGCGGCCAGGTATTTGCGCGCGTTTCGGAACGACAGCTTGCCCCGATACCGGTCAAAGAGCTCCGCATGCTCGAGCGCCACGGCGACTCTCTCGGCGATCGAAACATCGGGATCGGCCGGGGGAATCTCTCCGGATCGCGCCGCGGAGCGTATCGAATCGACGGTTCTGAAGAACCATGGGTTGCCCAACGCGGCCCGACCGACCAAAACGCCGTGGACGCCGGTTTCACGGATCCGGCGGACGGCCGTTGCGGCGGATCGTACGTCGCCGTTGCCCAGGATCAGCGTGCCGCTGGGCCGGACGATCTCGGCCGCGCGCGCGATCGCTTCCCAGTCGGCTTCGACGGCATAATTCTGCGCCAGGGTTCGACCGTGAAGGGTAATTGCGGCCGGGGACTCCGAAAGAAGGGAAGGGATCCAGTCGTCAATGACGACTTGGCCGTATCCCAGGCGTGTTTTAACGGAGACCGGAAGGACCGGCCGTGGAGTTTCCACGGCCGGTTCAACGAAGGGTCCGAACCATCGGGCCTTCGCGCGTCGGACGTCCTCCACGACGGAGTTCGGAAGCCCGATCCGATCGATCGCCTGACCGGCGGCCCAGTCCCGTATTCCCTGCCGTGTCCGTCGAAGAATCTCGCGCGCCCGCTCGGGCGTGCGGATCAATCCGGCTCCGGCCCCGGCGCGTGCGACCGTCTTGGACGGGCAGCCCATGTTGATGTCGATGCCGTCGAAACCCAGCTCGCCGATGAGGTGCGCGACGCGGTAAAAGGCCTCGGGGTCCGTACCGAAAACCTGCGCGATCGCGGGCCGCTCGATCTCGGCGTAGCGGAGCTCGGCCAGATCCGGATCATAGCCCGAAACGATCCGGTCGATCGATACAAATTCGGTGAAACTGAGATCGGGGCCTCCATGCCGCGCCGTGATGGCGCGAAACGCGGCGTCCGTCACGCCGTCCATCGGGGCGAGGCCCACGATCGGCCGGGGGAGATTGTTCCAAAACAAGTTTTCGTCCATGAACCGTTCCTTCCTCACACCCTTCCGCCTTTGAACCCATCATCATACCATCGGATCCTTCCCGAGTCAAAAGAGGCCGGGCCTTCGCCTCAGGCGCATCGCATTGACAGAGCCGCTCGGACTTGCTACCGTAAGGACGTGTTTAATCTTGACGTCTTCCGCAAGGAAGCATGGGAGACAGCGGCCGGAAGGAGAGAGGGGGCGCATGGACGAAAAAGAGAATACATCCGTTATTCAGAAGATCTACGAGGCTTTTAGGAGAGGGGACATCCCGTTCATATTGAACGCCGTGACGGACGACATCGATTGGCAGATGTTCGGTCTCAAGGAGCTTCCTCACACGGGGCCGCATCGGGGCCGGGACCAGGTGGCGCGGTTTCTTGAGAAAGTCGCCGCGGAGACCGATATCCAGAAATTCGAGCCGAAGGAATTCATTGCGCAGGGGGACAAGGTCGTGGCACTTGGTTATTATAGCGGCAAGTCGAAAGCCTCCGGCCGCCTGCTTCAGGCCGAATGGGCGATGGTCTTTACGCTGCGCGACGGCAAAGTGGCCCGCTTTCGCGAGTATGCCGATACCGCCAACCTGCCCGTGACGTCTAAAAAGTGACCGGAGAACGATCCGAAAGCATGTTCAGTGTGGTCGATTGTAAAAGGGAAGCGAAACCACTTTCGCGGGTCTTCCCTCAATCACCACGTCTTTTCCGGGCTCGGTGAAATCGCGATGGAGGTAGCCCATCGCGATCGCTTTTTGCAGCGTGGGTGACAGGACGGCGCTCGTGACCGCTCCGATCACGCGATCCGGGGCTCCCGGCGAAGCCGGCGGGGCCAGGATCGGCTGTCCGGCCGTCGGAACGGACGGCGAGGTCAGCACCAGTCCCATCAGCCGTTTGTTCATCCGTCCCAGGGCGTCCGCCCGCGCGATCGTTTCCTGTCCGATGTAGCAGCCCTTGGTGTAACTGATCGCCCTTTTTTCCAGCCCGGCCTCCATCGGAAAATTTGAATCATCCATGTCGATCCCGTACCTCGGAATGCCGGCTTCGATCCTGAGCGAGTCCAATGCGTCCAGCCCGACCGGTCGAAGACCGTGGGGTCCGCCGGCCTGCATCAAACGGTTCCAAGCCGCTGCCATCGCTCCGACCGGAATATATAAGTCATAACCCGGCTCGCCCGTGATCTCGTTTCGCGCCGCGAGGACCGGGACGCCGTCCATTGAAAATGAAGCGATCGAATACTCCATGGTCGGCAGGGTTTGGGACTCGATCATATGAGTTATGATCGCGTGAGATGTCGGTCCATAGATCGAGAGGAGTCCGTAGGACTCGGTCTGGTTTTCAATGACCACGTCCGAGGCCAGGGTATATTTGTCCAGATGTTTTTGTGTCTTTTCCGTCGCCTCGGGCTCGAGATCGATCCAGAACGCATCCGATAAGCAATAGATTCGGGCATCCGAGAGCATCTTGGCTTTATCATTCGTGAAGGCCGCGTACAGGCCGCTTCCGGGCGTTAGCTTCTTGATATCGTTTGTAGCCATTCCATGGAGGAAGTCGGCGCGGTCCTTTCCTTTCAATCGAAGTTTTCCGCGATGGGATTGGTCGATCAGGCCGGCGTGTTTCCGGACGGTCTGATGCTCAAGCGTCGGATTTCCGTAAGAACGGACCATTTCCAGCCCACCCGACGGCTTAAAAGCGGCACCCAATGCCTGCTGAGCCTCGTGCAATGGCGATTTCATTAATAATCCCACAATGACTCATATTCTATCATTAAAATAGACCTATAAGTCCCACAATGCTGTTTATATTTGACGATATATATGAATTTGGTACCACTTTTGTTTTATTGTCTTTTATTTTTTCTTCCCAGTTCGGGACCTGCGTGTGGTTCGTGTAGCCCAGAACCGGAAGGTGATTCAGCTCGGGAATCCGCCGTAGT
>DATIYJ010000011.1 GCA_035517655.1 Nitrospiria bacterium
TTATTCGATCCGGGCACCTTCCACTGCAGCGGGTCTTGTCTGACCTTCACCGACTCCACGCTCGTGGCTCACCATGTGGCCGGTCTCACGGGGCTTCAGAGCAACAAGCGATACTGGGTTATCAACGAGGCCACCTCCGCGCACGGGACGACCCGGAGCACCTACGCCTATTCATTCAAGACGAAACCGGGCTCCGTCGGATCCATCCCCCCCCGCATTTACCTTTCCGATCCGGAAGGGGGGTCGAACGACCGGGTGATGATCATCGATCCGGTCACGAACACCCAGATCCTTCCTTCCATCGTGGTCACGGGGAATAATCCCACGGAACTGGCGTCGCATCCGGACGCCAGCGCGGTCTATGTGATGGCCGGGAAAAATCTTTCGGTGATCGATGTGCCGACCAACAGCGAATTCGCTTCGCTGTCGGGCGCGGGGGACAGCTCAAACCATCTGGCGGTCTCCTCGGACGGCCACAGACTTTACCTCGTCTATCGGGATTTGTTGAATTCGACGCTGAAGATCAAGGTGTATGACACAACCGATTCCCACAGTCCTTCCTTGGTGACGACCATCTCCGACCCGGTTTTCAACGGTTGCGCCGCTCCTCTGGGAATCGTCGTCAGCCCGGATGGGAGCCAGGTTTATACGGCCTGCCGGCCGACCGTTTCCAGCTCGCCCGATCAGTTCTACATGGTGGACACGGCCTCGAACACGCCCACGATCACGGCGACCTTCACCCGGGATTCGACCAACAATACCTCGATCAATGCGATGGCGATCACGCCGGACGGGAGCGAGGTCTTCGTGGCCCGGGACGACGGGAGCGGGGGAGGCCATGCGACCGTGGAGGTCTTCGACGGGGGGACCGGGTCGAATATCGGATCGATCATACTGCCTGCGAGCGCCCTGCCCCGGGCGGGGGTCGTTTCGCCGGACGGGAGCACGCTCTATGTCGCGGACCAGGTGTTGGGGACGCATATCATCGATGCCGTGGCCAATACGTATGTCTCCACGATGACCATGGCGACGAGCCGGGGGTTTGACATCGGGATCACGCCGGACGGGACCCGCTTGTACACGTCGCTGCTTTTCGACGTCTTCGTCAACGATTCCGACGGCAATCCGGTGACGACCATCACCGGAAGCTTCAACGACGCCATGCAGCTCACGGTCACGCCGGGGATCGCCGCTCCGCCCTCGCCCGACGTGTTGATGACGGATGTCACGCCGAATGCCGCAACGGTATCGGCCGGCGAAACGCTGTCGGTGACGGATTCGGTGAAAAACCAGGGGACGGCCTCGACCGACAGCAGCTTCTTCATCGGCTACAGCCTTTCGCCCAATACGACCTACGGGGACGGGGACGACGTCGCGATCACGACCACGCGGGTCGTCGGCCCGTTGGCGGTGGGGCTGACAGATACGGCGACGACCAGCCTGCTCATTCCCAGCACCACGCCGCCCGGCACCTATCATCTCTGCGCCACGGCCGATTCGACCGCGGCGTTGGCCGAGAGCAACGTGGACAACAATCCCCTCTGCAGCACCGTCACCGTGGACGTGGTTCGTCCGGACCTGGTGATGACGGCCGTGACGCCGAATTCCGGGTCGTTTGTGCCCGGCGGCACTTTGTCGGTGACCGACACGGTCCAGAATCAGGGCGGCGCGCCGACCGTCGGTAACTTCACGATCGCCTACAGCCTTTCGAGCAACACGACGTACGGCGACGGGGACGATGTGGCGATTACGACCACGCGGGTGGTGGGCGTGTTGGCGGCGGGAGCATCGAACACGGCCACGACGAACCTGTTGATTCCAAGTTCCACTCCGCCCGGCACCTACTATGTTTGTGCGAATGCGGACTCGGGCAGTGCGGTGAGCGAGAGCAATGAGACCAACAACAGTCTGTGCAGCACGCTTACGGTGGGTCCCGCCACTCCGGATCTGATCATGTCGGCGGTCTCGACCGCGGCGACCGGAGTGGCTCCGGGCGGAAGCTTCACGCTTTCCAACTCGGCCAAGAACCAGGGAAGCGCCTCGGCGGGGAGCTTTACCATCGCGTTCCACCTGTCGACCAATGCCACGTATGGAGACGGGGATGATGTGACGATCACCGCGACGCGGACAGTGAGTTCGCTGGCGGCCGGGGCCACCAGCACGGCCTCGACCTCGCTCGTGGTGCCGGCCGCGACGCCGCTGGGGACGTATTATGTTTGCGCCACGGCGGACAGTGCGAACAGCGTGTTGGAGGGGGATGAGACGAACAACGCCCGCTGCACCACGACGACGATCCAAGTGACGCGTCCGGATCTGATCATGACGGCCGTGACCCCCAATTCGGGGACGGTGAGCCCCACGGCGACCTTGTCGGTCACCGATTCGGCGAAGAACCAGGGGGCGGTGACCGCCGGCAGCTCCAAGGTGGGCTACAGCCTTTCGACCAACACGACGTACGGGGACGGGGACGACATCGCGATCACGACGACGCGAACGATCAGCACGCTGGCGGCCGGGGCGACGAGCACGGCCACCACGACGCTGGCGATTCCCAACACCACGCCGCCGGGAAATTACTACGTCTGCGCCAAGGCGGATTCGGCCAATACCGTGACGGAGTTGGATGAGACCAACAACACGCTCTGCTCGGCGGCCACCGTCAGCGTGCCGCAGTCGGATCTGATCACGTCGGCGGTATCGACCACGGCGACGGTTTTGGCGCCGGGGGGCAGCTTAACGCTTTCGAACTCGGTCCAAAATCCGGGGGCCTTCCCGGCCGGAAGCTTCACGATCGCGTTCAGCCTTTCCACGAACACGACCTACGGCGACGGGGATGATATTGCGTTCAGCACGACCCGCACCGTCAACTCGTTGGCCTCGGGAGCCACCAGCACGGCCACCACGGCCCTCACGATTCCAACCGCGACGCCGTTGGGGACGTACTACGTCTGCGTCATGGCGGACAGCGGCAACAGCGTTACGGAGTCCAATGAATCCAATAACAGCCTTTGCACGAGCACGACGATTCAAGTGACGCGGCCGGATCTGGTTGAGACCGCCGTGACGCCCAACGCGGGAACGGTGAATCAAGGAGCGACGCTCTCGGTGAGCGATACCGTCATGAATCAAGGCGCGTTGTCCACCGGCGCCGGTTTCAGAGTGGGCTTCCATCTCTCCACCAACACGACGTACGGGGACGGGGATGACGTGACCATCACGACCGCGCGCGTGGTGGGGGCCTTGGCCGCCGGCGCTTCAAGTTCGGGCACCACGAACCTGGCCATTGCGGCCACAACGCCGCCGGGAGTTTACTATGTCTGCGCGATGGCGGACTCCCTGGGCCAGGTGACGGAATCGAATGAGACCAACAACACCTTGTGCAGCAGCACCACGGTCACGGTTCCGCCTCCGGATCTGATCACGACCGCGGTGTCAACTTCCGCGACCACCGTCGCCAAGGGGGCGAACTTCTCCCTCTCGAACACCGTTAAAAACCAGGGCGGAAGCAAGGCCGGTTCCTTTGCGATCGGCTTCCATCTCTCCACCAACACGACCTTTGGCGACGGGGATGACGTTGCGATTACCCAAACCCGTTCAGTGGGATCTCTGGCGATCGGGGCTACCAGCGCGGGCACGACAACGTTGACCGTGCCGGGATTAACGCCTTCCGGCACCTACTATGTTTGTGCCATGGCCGACGTCAACAATACCGTAACGGAAGGGGATGAGACCAATAACTCCCTGTGTACGATCTCCACGATCATTGTGCCGTAAACCGGCCGGGGAGTTTGAAAATGGGCTTGAATCCGCTGGAGCCAACCTGGTAATCTTTAAGGAGGCGGCCGGGGAATTGGCCAAGTGAAGGGGGGGAAGAAAGACGATGGCCGGTGATCGCTGGAATTGGGTGGGCATCGGGGCGCGTCTTTTGCTTGTCGCCGGACTGGCCTTGGCGGCAGGGTGCTCGCAAGAATCGTTTCAACCGCCTGTTGAAAAGGACCCCAGGGCTTATAAGCTGATCGGCATTATCCATGGAGACTCAAAACAGGCCGGCGCCGTCTTTGAGGACCCCGAAACCAAAAAACAGAAATTGGTGCAGCTCGGTGGAGCCCTCGGGGGGGCGACGTTAACCGAAATTCGACGGCAAGAGGTTCTCCTGAAGCGGAACGGGGACGTCGTTACGCTTCATCTAACCGCCGGAACTCCGGACGATTATCACGCCATGGATCCCATCCCGGTCCCGGTCGCTTTGCAGGATCCCATGCGCGCCCGCCAGATTGTCATATCGAAGGTGATCCCTCCCTATGATGCGCGGGTGGAAAAGGCGAAAATGGCCATCTCCCGCGATGATGTCAACCGCTTTGTGAGCTATTTTGAAGATCAACTGAAGGGTAGCTCGCCGGTGTTGACCACAACCTCCGTGGGGGCGGCCGTTGATTTGTCGCATACCGAAGGCGATTTACTCCGGACCCTGGGTCTTGAATCAACCGATCTGGTCGTGGGAATCAACGGCATGGGTGTGGATTCTCCGGACCGCTTCCGGCAGATACTGGAGATCCTGGGAAAGAGTCAGGGGAATCGGGGTGGCGTGTTTAATATTGTCGTGCTTCGCGGTGACACGGTTCAACCCCTTTATTACGGAATCAATTCCAAATCGTGATCCGATCGGCACACCTCGGAATCGCTTCGACCCTCAAAGGTTTCCTTTCAAACCAGGTCCGCTAAGATGATGAGAAAAGATCGGCCTGTTTCCATTCCGGGTCAGGCCCTGTCTGTTTTCTTTCTGATGTTGAACTTTATTTGGGGGGCGGAACCCGCGACCGCGGCCGCTCCGTCGGAAGGGCTTTTCATCTCCCAGATCGCGATCAATCCAAAGGACAGCAACCGCCTCTATGCACTGACCACCTACAGCATCGGCGTTTTAAAGAGCACCGATGGGGGAAACACCTGGGTTCAGATCAACCGGGGTATTCGGACCTACTCCCTCTATCAGTTGACCGTTCATCCGAAAAATCCGAACATTCTCTATCTGGGCGCCGGGGGAGCGGGGTTGTACAAGAGCACGGACGGCGGCTCCACGTGGAAGGAGATGAATGACGGCCTCCAGAACACGGACATCGGCATTCTGGTCCTTCATCCGAACGATCCCGAGACGGTCTATATCGTCACGTCCACGGGCCTGTTCAAAAGTCCGGACGGAGGAAAAAGCTGGATCGCCATGAATCAAGGGGACGACTTCACCTACAGCCAGCAGTTCCAGGCGCTGGCGGTTCTCCCCACCTCGCCCCCCACCTTCTACCTGGCGTCCAAGCAGGGTCTCTATACGCGGAAGGAGGGAGACGCGGGCTGGGTATCGGTTGGAAAACCTTTTGAGGGGAAGCGGATCTCGGCTCTTGCTTTTGATCCCCGGACGGGCCGCCTGTATGTCGCAGTGTTGGAGGGGGGGAAACTCGAGAGCCTTCATGACGGAGGGTTGTTTGTAAGCGACGGTCAAATAAAAAATTGGACGCGGCTGGATAAAGGATTGGACCAGGACTGGATTCGGGAGATTTTAATCGATCCGACGAATCCCACGATACTCTATCTGGCCACCACCGGCCGTGGGGTGTTGAAGAGCATCGACGGCGGCCGGACCTGGAAAGAAATGAACGCCGGGTTTACGGGTTCGGAGCGGGATATTCGGAGCCTGGTCATGGACCCCCATGATTCAAGTATTCTTTACGCCGGTTCCCACGGGGACTGGATATTCCGGTCTAGGGACGCCGCGGAAACCTGGAAGCCGCTTCCGCTGGGGCCGCACCAGACGATGCAGCAAATCCTCGCCGACCTGATCCGTGAAGATGAAACGGCCAAGAAAGATTCGAAGATCAAGCCTCCGCCTGAGTTTCAAAAGTGCAACCGGTGCCACGGTTGGATCGATCCCCGGATCAACAGTACCCGGGGAACCTGGCGTGTGGCTCCGAACCGGCGGGACTGGGCGGTGAGCGTGAAACGGATGAGCAAGGGGGCGTTGCTCACGCCGGCGGAGGAGGCCCGGATCACGGAATTCCTGAACAGCTACAGTGAGGGGAAACGGTGAAGAGAAAGACGACGATGGCGAAAGGGACTTATTTCATTCTGCTGCTGATCGTGGCATGCTCATTCATCGTGTCTTCCAGTCAACCGGCGCCGGCCGCGCCGGAACAACCGAAGGGCTTTTTGCCCGGAGAGATCCCGATTTCGATCATTCACGCAACAGAAGAAGAAGATCCGGTCATCACTTCCGATGGGAAAAGCTATGTGGTGGTCTGGCAAAGCGATCGAAAAAGCCTCGACGATTACGATGTGTACGCCGCGCGGGTCAGCTCGGAAGGAAAGATTCTCGACCCACGGGGCATTCCGGTTTCGACGGCCCCTTCCAACCAGATCTTTACCGACATCGCCACGGGCGATGGACAATATCTCGTGGTCTGGCAGGATCTCCGCAGTCACAAGCGCTGGGAGGTGTACGGAGCGCGGCTTCGTTCCGACGGCAAGGTGCTCGATCCCGACGGAATCCCGATCGCGACCGGGAGGGGCAACGCCCGGCATCCGCAGGTGGGTTGGGACGGGAGAAATTTTCTGGTCGTCTGGATGGAAGAAAATCCTGGCCGGGGATGGGATATCGTAGGGGCCAGGGTGAGTCCGGACGGGGGGGTCGTGGATCCGGATCCGATTCTTATTGCGTCGTCCCCGGGTGATCAATCCAATCCCGTGTTGGCCTGGGGGGATAATCAATATCTGGTGGTCTGGATGGACCATCCCCCGGGCAGCCCCCCACGGATTTCAGGGGCGCGTGTTTCCGCATCCGGAAAGTTGCTCGATCCGAATGGATTCGTTCTTTCCCGTTCCTCCGTAAATCCCAGTTTTCCCGCCGTGGCGTGGGGAAAAGACCGCTATGTCGTCCTCTGGGCCGATCAGCCGGCCCCCTCCCTTCACACCCTGGCCGGGATACGGGTCGATTCCGCCGGGAAGGTGGACGACTCGAACGGGTTCGTGGTGGAGAGCAGTCCAAACCTCCACATGTTTCCTTCGGTGCGTTGTTCGGGACAACGGTGCCTCGTTGTGTGGGAAAAGGAACAGTCCCGAGGAAAGCCGCGGGGGATTCAAGATGTCATTCGGGATGTGAAAGGGGCCTGGATCGATCTTTCACAAAAAACGGTGACCCCTCGTGAGATCATGATCGCGACCGCAGCCGTCGGAAACCATTTTGCCAAAGTGGCCTCCAACGGCCGCGAATATTTCGTGGTCTGGAAGGATTATCGGACCGGCACGGCCGCCAGTATCGGTCGCTTCGTGGGCCCCCCTCGTTAAGCCATGGCCCTCCGCCCCCTTTATTCGAAACTCCTTTTCGCCCTCGGTCTGGGTTCCCTTTTCTGTTTGAACACGGCTTGGGCCGCGTTCCAGGAGCCGCTCCTGATCAATCAGATCGTGATCGACCCCCGGAATCCCAGCATCCTTTACGCCGCGGCACGACCCCAAGGGGTCCTCAAAAGCACGGATCGGGGAGGAAGCTGGCGCCCGGTTCGTCGCGGTCTGATGAACACCAGCGTCTACTATATCATCGTGAACCCGAAGAACACCCAAATCCTTTATTCGGCGACGTTCGGCGGAGGAGTTTACAAGAGCGAGAACGGCGGCGACGATTGGTTCGAGGTGAATCGCGGTCTGGGAAACACGAATATCCACGCACTGGCCTTGAATCCCCTTCAACCCGACCGGCTCCTCGTCTCGACTTCAACCGGCGAACTCTTCAAGAGCGACGACGCCGGTCGAAGCTGGAACCCCTTTAACGAAGGTCTGCCCATTTTTCCCGGGGATGTGATCTCGACGCTTCTCATTTTCCCGAAAGATCCCGGAGGATTCTACCTGGCTCAAGGCGGACTTTTTATGCGGCCCTTTTCTTCTCCAGCCTGGCGGGCCGTTGAAGGCAATCTTCACGATGACATCATCACGGCCATGGCTCACGATTCCTCCGGCCGGGCCTTCTATGCCGGCACAATCAATCACGGACTTTTTAAAGCCTCCCTGGGTCCCGACGCCGCAAGCGCCGAACCCATGACTGTACGGTCCCCCTTGCATTGGAAACCGGTCGGAGGGCCGTTTCAAAAGCAACAAATTCGCTTCATCGCCATGGAACCGGGGAGGCCGGCCGCAATGTATGCGTCGGTCGTCAGCCACGGGCTCTTTAAAAGTTCAGACGGGGGTTCTTCCTGGGAGGCGATCAATTCCGGATTTCCGGAGCTGGAGGTTGAGAGTTTGGCCATTGATCCGGAAAACCCGAAGTTTCTTTACGCCGGGACACACAACGACGGTCTTTTTACCTCAAGGGATGGCGGAAAAACATGGAATCCTCCTTCAAAGATTGAGGTCGAGCCTTTAAAGCAGATTATCGCCTCCCTTTCCGGACCATCTCCCGCCGATCAACCCCGGCCGCCGCAGGACGCGCCTCCGCCCTTTTTTTTCAAATGCAATAAATGCCACGGCTGGACGGATGCGTTGTTGAACCAAAAAGCGACCTACTGGCGGGTTTCCCCCAATCAACGCGATTGGCAGCCGACCGTTCGGCGGATGAGTCCGGGGGCCGGCTTGACGGCGGGCGAGCAGGAAGCGGTCATTCGATTTTTAACGGCGTACGGCCAACAACGGAGCGGAGCGCCCGAGCGATGAGACGAGCCTGTCTCCTTTGGGTCTTGGTGGCCTTCATCGGACTCACTCCAACGGAACCGGCCGGAGCGGCCGAAGAGAAAGAAGGGCCTTTCGTGATTCACCGGATCGCGGTCGATCCGCAAAATCCTCAGATGGTCTATGCCGCGACGAGTAACTACGGGATCCTCAAAAGCGGCGACGGCGGAACGACCTGGGCCTTGATCAATCAAGGCATTGGAAGTTATACGCATCATGCGCTGGTCGTCGACCCTTCCGATCCCAATATCCTTTATGCGGGTGCTTGGGGCGGCGGCGTATCGAAGAGTCTGGATCGCGGGATTCATTGGACCGAGATGAATCGTGGACTGGGCAATACCGCGATCGAGGATCTTGTCTTGAGTCCGGGCCATCCCGAGATGGTTTACGTAGCGACGACGTCGGGTGTTTTCAAAAGCCCGGACGGGGGAGCCAGCTGGATCTTTTACGGCGAAGGGCTTCCGATCGCCCGGATCGAGATTTTCGAACGTTTAATCGCCTTGCCTTCCGGTCCGGTTGAGCTTTTGCTGGGAACCAGTCGGGGCCTATTTGAACGGGAAAGGAACGCCTCCAAATGGGCGGCGGTCGCTTTGCCCGTCAAGGAAGCCCATATCACCGCGTTCGCTTGGGACCCGAGGACGGGGGCGGTTTATGCGGGAACGGTCAAAAACGGTTTGCTTCAAAGTCGGGACGGTGGAAAAACATGGATCGCCTTGGGTGGAGGATTTAAAAATGTCTGGATCAGCGATATCGCCCTTGATCTTCACGGCTCCGGGATCCTATACGCTTCAACGCGCGGGCATGGAATCATAAAAAGCCTCGATGGAGGCGCCACGTGGAAAGAGGCCAACGGCGGACTGCCGGTCAAGGATATCCGAAGCGTGGCGATGGCTCCCGGAAATTCGAAGATTCTTTACGCCGGCACGACGTATCAGGGTCTTGTTAAAACCATCGACGGGGGAGAGCGGTGGAACCCTCTGAAAGGCTATCCCCTGATGAGCGTCAACGAAATCGTGGCTTCCCTTTCCGGTTCATCCGCCCGCACGGGAATTTCTTCCGAGCCGTCCGTTCCGGCGGAGTTTTTCAAGTGTAACCGATGTCATGGCTGGGCCGACCCCTTCCTCAACAAGAAGAAGACCTATTGGCGGGTTCCGCCGAACCGAAGGGATTGGGGGATGACCGTCGGTCGAATGAGCCAGCGGGCCCGTCTCACACCGGATGATTCGCGGAAGATCATCGATTTCTTAACCCGGTATACCCTGAAGAAATGATGCGATCGGGCGGTTTCAACGGGTTCGTGATCGGAGCGATTCTCTTTTCGGTCCTATGGCCGGGGCCGGCCATGCCTCAAGATACTCCGGAACAAACGGTGAGGCGGGTCTGCGGATCCTGTCACGCGCTGGAGGTCAACCGCTTGTGTTTGGCGGGCGACTGTCAGGGTCTACGGGTGCACCGCACGCAGTCCCGGGACTGGGTCATGGTGCTCGGCTGGATGCGAGAGGCGTTCGGGTGCCGGATGACCGACGGTGAATTTGAGACGATCGGCCGTTATCTGAACGGCCTTTCTCCCTTGAAGAAACCCTACCCGCACACATGGAAAAAAGCGGGGATCATTCCCGGCGGCTGGAATGTGGTCTCTCTCACGGCCGACGGAGATGTTCTCTATGCCGGCGTCGAGGGAAATGGTATGATCTATCGCACCACCGATGGACTCCGCTGGGCGGAGGTGGCCAGGACGGGGCACGTCACCGTCTATGGGATTACGCGTTTTCAGGGGGCGCTTTACGCGGGAACCAATAATCCCGACCCGGAGATCTGGACCAGCCCGGAGGGCGTCCACTGGAATCCGGCGGCCCATCTTCCGTCCGAAGACCGCGGGGTGATCAGCATGGGAGTCTTCAAGGGCTTCCTCTATGCCGGAACGGGGCGGGCCCGGATTTACCGATCCCGGGACGGGAAGCGATGGGATGCAGCGGGGACTTTGGAGGCGGGTACCGTCGCGGGGTTCCCCGCCTGGGTGCGGTTTCTCGTGGAATTCCATGGCCGTCTTTATGCGGGGATAGAGTCCGGGAAGCTCTACCGGACCGAAGACGGAGTTCATTGGACGGAGGTGGCGCCAACGGTGACGCAGTCGGGCGGAGTTCG
Organism: Nitrospiria bacterium; assembly: GCA_035517655.1. NCBI lineage: Bacteria > Pseudomonadati > Nitrospirota > Nitrospiria > Nitrospiria bacterium. The sequence goes on from DATIYJ010000011.1 coordinate 10,846, forward strand.
AGGGGCGGCCGTGTTTCAGAACGCTCTCTATGTCGGAACCACGCGGACGGGGCATATTTGGAAAACGGGAGATGGAATTCTGTGGGATGATGTTTTCGACGCGACGACCCGCCGGCCGGGGAAATACGTGGGTTCCATGGCCGTTTATCAAGACGCCCTCTATGCCGCCGTTAATGGTTTTATCTTTCGCACGAAAAACGGGCGGAACTGGGACGAGGTCGGAAATCTCAGCGCGTTGTCCATCGAAGCCATGACCCCGTTTCAGGGTTCATTCTATGTGGGGACGACCATGCCTCCCTCCGCTTGGATTTTCCGGACCGAAGAGAACGGGAAGCCGTGAATAGGATGGCGATTTTCGTTTGCGGGATCTTCTTCATTTCGGGGGCGTCGGCGCTCATCTTCGAAACGCTCTGGTTTCGCCAGGCCGGGTTGGCGCTCGGCAACAGCGTTTGGGCTTCCAGCCTGGTCCTTTCGGGTTTTATGGGCGGACTGGCCATGGGCAACGCGCTGGCCGCACGGTACGGAAATCGCTTCGGCAATCCGGTCCGCGCCTACGCCGTCGTCGAAGGGGCCATCGCCTTATCCGGCGTCGGAATCGTCTATCTCTTTCCGGTTTTCGGGGCCGCACTCGCCCCCTGGTTTCGGCCGCTGCTGGAGTATTCATGGATTTTAAACCCCCTCCGGCTCTTGATCGCGTTCGCCTTGCTCTTGACTCCGTCGACGGCCATGGGGGTGACACTGCCCTTGCTTACGAAAGTTCTCGCGGCGTACGATCCCAGCTTTGGCCGCGTGTTGGGCCGGCTCTATGGGTGGAACACCCTCGGTGCGGTGATCGGAGTGGTCGTCGGCGAGACGTATCTCATCGGTGCTTTGGGCGTGCACGGGACGGCGGTGATGGCCGGAGCCTTGAACATTGCGGCGGCCGCGGCGGCGGTGTGGCTCTCGACCCGGGCCCTGCGTCCCGTCCCGTCCCCCGAGGGAGCGGGACGGGGGGAACCCTATTGGACCGCGGGATGGTACTGGCTCATCGCGGCCTGCCTTTCGGGATTTTGCCTTCTGGCCCTGGAAGTCGTCTGGTTCCGGTTCCTTTTGTTGTTTGTCATGGGCCATTCGGCGGCCTTCTCGCTCATGCTGGGCGTTGTTCTCGCGGGTATCGCGCTCGGAGGGTTGGCGGCTTCCCGATGGCTTCGCCACTCGCCCGACGCCCATCGCTTCGCCGCCCCGATCGCCTTCGCGGCAGGCCTTTTGTGCGTGGGTTCCTATGCCGCCTTCCCGCTGATCATGATGCCCTTCGCAACCTCGCCGTACGCGATCAGCAAGACCCTCGACATTATCCATGTCGGCCTGCCCCTCATGATTCCCGTCTCCTTCCTTTCGGGGATCTTTTTTACCCTGGTGGGTGCGGCTCTGCGCCATCATCTGGCTTCGGAGACGGCGACGACCGGGGTCCTGACCCTGGCCAACACCATCGGGGCCGCGCTCGGGTCTCTGGTGGGCGGATTTATTTTTCTTCCCGTTTTGGGGATGGAGAAGTCGTTCTTCCTGATCGCGATCCTCTACGGGGGGTTGGGGGCGCTGTTGCTTGTGAAGGGCCGGGCCCCGCGGAGAATGGCCTATGCGACGGCCGCCGTATTTTTGTTGAGCGTCGTTCTTTTTCCCTTCGGGTCCATGGAGAAGCGTCTTCTGCAAGTACCCGTGAAGCGGTATCTTCGTCAAAATACCGAAAGCCGGATAGCCGGCGTACGCGAGGGTCTCACCGAGACCATCATCTACTTTGAGACATTGGTGTTTGGAAAACCGGCGTACTACACGATGCTGACCAACTCGGTGTCGATGTCCGGCACCAAGGACGCATCCCGCCGCTACATGAAGCTCTATGTCTACTGGCCGATGGCGGTTCATCCAAACCTGAAACGGGCTCTCCTGATCTGCTACGGGGTAGGGAACACGGCCAAAGCGATGACCGATTCGAAGAGTCTTGAGACCATCGATGTGGTGGATATTTCCCGCGATGTTGTGGAGATGAACAACCTGGTCTATCCCAATCCGGCCGATCGGCCCGTTCAAGATCCTCGGGTTCGCGTACATATCGAAGACGGGAGGTACTTTCTCCAGACGACCGAACGGCGCTTCGATCTGATCACGGCCGAACCGCCGCCCCCGGGCATCGCCGGGGTCGAGAATCTGTACACGCGCGAGTACTTCCAACTGCTTCACGACCGGCTTGCGGATGGAGGAATCGTCACCTACTGGCTGCCTCTCCATTCGCTTTCCGATGTGAGCACCAAGGCGATTCTCCGAGCCTTCTGCGACGTGTTCGGAGACTGCTCGCTCTGGAACGGCATGGGCACGAGTTTGATGATGGTGGGAACCCGGAATGCCAACGGTCCGGTTTCCGAGGACCAGTTCAGGCGTCAGTGGAGCGATCCGGTTGTGGCGCGTGAGATGAAGGCGGTCGGTTTCGAACGGCCGGAGCAGCTTGGCGCGCTTTTCATCGGGGATGCCGAGTATCTGAAAGGGATCATCGCCGATTCTCCGCCCCTGGTGGATAATTATCCGAAGCTCATCGAGGCCCCCTTGGGTTCTCAAGAAGAAGTCGCCCGGCTCTTTCAGAGCTTCACCGATGTGGCCGCCGCGAAAGAACGCTTCCGTCGGAGCCCCCTGATCAAACGCCTGTGGCCGGAGCCGCTGCTGAACGCGTCGCTTCCCTATTTCGAATTTCAGGACATTATAAACGCCCACTGGTACGGTACAATGCAAAAGCAGCACCCCGGCATCCTCGATGCGCATCATCTCCTCACCCGATCCCACTTGATTACCCCGGTCCTCTGGCGCCTGGGAAGTGATCGGGACGTTCAGCGGATCGTGGCCGATGCGGAGCCCGCGGAACGGGCAGAGCCCGCCATGCAATTCCAGCTCGGGATCGGCCTCATTTCCGAACGCGATTACGCCGCGGCCGTGGAACCCCTGACCCAAGCCGAACAACTCCCGCCGCTTCGTGAAGCTGCGTTTCGCCTCCGTATCTATGCACTCTGCATGTCCGGTCAAATTGATCAGGCCCAACGTTTGACGCAGGAGCGTTTTGCGCAGCTTCTGACGACGGCGAAAGACATCCCTGTGAAGTCCGCCGAGGAAATCCCGCTTCCGTCTTTCTGGATGTGGATGAAGCAGACCTTCGGGATCGATCCCCGCACGGGCGCACCGATTCCACGGGCTTCGACGGGGGAAACGTTGCGCCCCGCCCCATGATCGAAACCGGGTCCCGGAACGCGACAAAGCCGCCGTCGGACGATGGAGCGAAACGGGGGCCGAGAGCGGAGATGAAATCGATGTCGGGAGAAAAGCCGTGAGCAGCCAGGAGCGCCAAGGAGAACGGGAACCGAAGCGTTTTTGGGCCGAAGTGACCGGATACCAGTGGCTGGTTCTGATCGTGGCCTGGCTGGGATGGGTCTTCGACTCCATGGACTCCACCCTTTATGCCGTGGCGCTACAGCCGGCTCTTCATGAACTGCTGGGTCCCGGAGGTTCGACGCAGGGCGTTGAACTGTACGGGGGCGTCATCTTTTCCGTTTTCCTCATCGGGTGGGCGCTGGGCGGGGTGTTTTTTGGCATCTTGGCGGATTATCTCGGTCGGACAAAAACCCTGGTGCTTACCATTCTGATCTATTCGATCTTCACCGGCCTGGCCGCGCTCTCGCAGACCTGGTGGCAACTGATGGGGTACCGGTTTTTGACCGCGCTGGGCATCGGCGGCGAATGGGCGGCGGGAGCCTCGCTGGTGGCTGAGATCTGGCCGGAAGCTAAAAGGGCCAAAGCCGCGGGGATGCTTCAATCGGCCTGGGCGGCCGGATTCTTCATGGCGGCGTTGGCCAATTTATTCATCGGCGCCTACGGATGGCGAATCCTGTTTCTCGTCGGTGTACTGCCGGCGCTGGTGACCCTCCTCGTTCGTTTTACGGTAAGGGAACCGGAGCGGTGGTTGCAGGCGAGGGAGGACCGGAGACATGCGCTTCAGAAGGAGGCCCACACCCCGCGATCGGAGAGGGAACAGGAGCTGATCGCGTTCAGCCTCGAACGATTGTTCCGCCGAGACCTCCGGAGTCGCACGCTCGTCGGGTCTCTCTTGGCCTTCGTTGCTGTCTTCGGTCTCTGGGGGGCCACGAATTGGACCCCGACCTTGGTCCGTGAGTTGCTGGTGCCCCAGAACCTGGATCCCGATGAGGTCAACCGGTACGTGAGCTATTCCGTGATGAGCCTTAATTTCGGCGCGCTGGCGGGCTATCTGGCGTTTGGGCCGATCGCCGATCGCGTCGGCCGCCGCGCCGCTTTCTTTTTCATGTGCCTGGGCAGTTTTGTGATGCTGCCCGTCACGTTTTATACTACGAAGGACTATACCATTGTATTATGGCTGCTGCCGATCTTGGGTTTTTTCAACAACGGGATCTTCAGCGGGTTCCCGATCTATCTTCCGGAACTCTATCCCACCTCGATCCGTGCGACCGGGGTCGGATTTTGTTTCAACATCGGGCGAGTTCTGGCTTCGACGGGGCCCTTGGTCAAAGGGTACCTGGGGACGCTGCTTGAACCCGGCAAGGCGGCCAGTTTGATCGGCATCGTCTATCTTCTGGGAATCGTCGTACTTCCGTTCGCGCCGGAAACGAAGGGGAAGCCCCTGCCGGATTAGATTTCATCCTTGGCTCAGTTTACAAATCGGTCATCCCCTTAGTCGGTGCTCCAGTATTGTATCGTGTAATAGACCCCCCAGATCAGCAGGGCGATCGCGACGACCACGAGCCATGGTGGAATTTTTCCGTGTCGTTCCGAAATCCCGGCTTCTTTGTACAGATAGAGTTCCCCTTCACCGTGCGTTTCTTGATCGGGTGGTTTGGCTTCTTTGTTCATGGTCGACCTCCGGGGAAGGCCGGCGCCGGCCCCTGCGCAACCTTCAATGGATGCTTATCCAATTGCGCCAGCTCCTCTTGAATCACACCGTGATCCAAGTGACCTGTTTGCGCGGCGTCCGACAGCGAGGCCCAGACCGTGGACAGCGCCTCGGTCCGGTCCGATGTTTTCAGTCCCACGGCCACCAGTTCGCCGGCATGGGCCTGGACGCGCAAGGACTGCACATAGTGCACAATGTCCCAAATCCCCATGGGGGTCAGACCCTGAGGGGCCGCACAACTATTACGCTTTCTCAAATCCGGGGGGATGAGCTGACTTTCAAATTCCGGCATGGGGGTTCCGCCCACGCCGGTCATGATCGTCTTAAAGATGTGGTCTCCGTCATGGCCCAGCTTTACCCCGCCGTGCTCGCCGGCCGGCAACGTAAAGTTGGCCGGATGTTCCTGATGACCCCAAACGTCCGTCAGTCCTTTGGCCAGTATCCCGTCGCCTTGTCCTGCTGCACCATGGCATAAATAACAGATGGCTTTGCCGTGGAACAGTTTCTCGCCGTTTTCGATCGAAGCCTCGGTGACCGGAGGCTCGGGCGGCACGGGGATCGGTTCACCGACCGGCTCTTTCGCCCAGCGATCCGAGAAGGTTTTAATGTACTGGATAACCGCGATCCGTTCACGCTCCGAGATCTCCTGCCAGGTCGGCATGGCCGTTCCCCATAGTCCATGGGTGACGGTAATAAAAAGATCACCGTCGGTCGGCAGGGAATCCTTTCCCGGCGTCGAGCGGAATTTGAAAACCCCTCGGGTGAAGTCCCGCGGTTTGGGGTCTAAAAAGACGGCGGATGGCCCCTGTCCGTCACCGTTTTCCCCATGACAGCCGATGCAACGCCGTTCGTAGACTTCTTTTCCCAACAAGACGAGCTGCGCTCGCTCCCGGGGAGCCATCGTGAGCGAAACTCCGGAGGATAAGCGGGTTGGTATAAATGTCTCGCGCCAGTCTCCGATTCCCGTACCCAACCGCTGGAGGTACGCGACGAGCGCCTTCCCATCGTCGTTCAGTCGGGGTGGTTCGTTTCCTTTCGCCGGATTGAAAAGCCAGGGAAACGACGGCATGATCGAGTCCGGAACGACATGACGCGGGTTCCAGTGATGGGCCGTGTTCCAGTCATCCCCGTATTTTCTTCCCACCCGTGTCAGGTCCGGACCGATGCGGCGCGTTCCGAAGAGATGGGGGAAATCATAGGCGTATTCGCCGGCCTGAGAAACCGGTCCCCAACGCAGCGTTTCTCCCGTGACGGAGCGGACATATTGGGAGTGACAATACCAGCATCCCTCCCGGATATAGACCTTTCTCCCTCGGGCTTCGAGCGGCGTGTAGTCGGCCACACGGATCGGTTTTTTCGTGGCTTCATCGATCACCGTATCGGTGCGAGTCTGGGGCATCATCCACGGCACGATCCCCTGCACGAAGACCGCGAGGAAGAAAAATCCCAGTCCGGCTGCGAGGAAAACCGTGGAGGGGGTCTCGACCCAACTCCCTCGGGGCGGGGCCATTGTTGACGGGGTTGGCTCCCAAAGGGAGGTGTCCGGAACCTCCCGCTCCACCGGTTTTCCTTCGCGCGCCGTTTTATATAGGTTGATCACCAACAGTACGAAGCCGATATCCATCGTCAGCCCGGAGAGACTGCGGACCGCCCACCAGGGCTTCAACTCTTTCACGGTATCGACGAAATTGGCCTGGTACTCCAGCATCGAGCCCTGGACAAACCCCATGGCGGTCAGGACGGCGGCCATCAGGCTGAACCCCGTGATGGTGAGCCAGAGATGCCAGCTGCCCAAGCGGTTGCTCCACAGTTCACGCCCTGTCACCCGCGGCCAGACATAGTAAAGTCCGCCGATGACCCAGAGGACCATGGCCCCGAAGACTGTGAGATGGGAATGCGAAATCACGAAATCGTTGAAATGGGTCAGCTGCTGGACCCTTCGGAGCGCCTCCGTTGATCCTTGAAAGCAGCCGAGGAAATAATAAATGGCGCCGAGAATTAAAAACTTGGCGGCGTAGTTGTCTCCTCCTCCGCCGCCGAGGATCGTTCCCCAGCGGCCGGCCATCGTCCCGAAGAAATTGACGGTCACGGCCCAGACCGGAATGATCAGAAACATGCTGGTCGTGATCGCCATCGTCTGATTCATGTTCGGGATCGGGCTGTAAAGATAATGGTGGATTCCGACGAAGGGATAGAAGAGGGCCAGCGACCAGAATCCCAACAACGACAGGCGGTGGCTGTAGAGGGGGTTCTTGGAACTGACCGGAATAAAGTAATAAATCGTCGCGAGTCCGGCCGGCGTCAGCCACAGCCCGACGATATAATGAATATACAGGCCGTGCATCGCGGCGCTGTTGACGCCGGAGAAGGCCGGGACGTATTTCAGAATGACATCCCCTAAAACCAGGTTCATCACGGTCCAGATGAAGGCCGCGGTGGTGTACCACATCGCCACGTAAAACCGCCTCTCCTTGCGCCGCCAGATCGTTCCCATGATCTGGATGGTGACCGCCGACAGGACAATGAAACGCAGAATCGCGAAGGGCCATTCGAATTCTCCGGCCTCCAGTCCCGAGTTGTAGCCCAGCATGAAGGAGATGGCGCCGAAGACGATAAAGGCGTTCCAGATCCACAACAACCACCGGCCCCATTCTTCTTTATACATCCGGACCCCGCAGAGGCGGGGGACGAAATAGTAGGCCAGGGCGATGAAGGTGGTGGAGAACGCTCCGAAGATTACGCCGTTGACATGAACCGGACGCAAGCGTCCGAAGGTCAGCCACGAAATGCCGCCCAGAAAGTCGGGCTCATGGAACTTGATCGAAACGAGCAGGCCTACGAGAGGAAAGACGGTCAGCCAGACCATGGCCCAAGCCAGCCATTGTTTCACTAACGATCGGTTGACGAGGACCTCGTCATTCATGCGATGTCTCCTTGAATGGAAGGACACATTTATTTAAAGGATGGCCCTTACGTTCCCGCGCTTAAGCGGAGAAAATGACCGCGTCGGTTCTCCTGATAGCAAGTTGGGTTGTGTTGGGAGCAAAAGGGTTTGTCCTTTCCGTAGCTGATGGTCGAGATCCGCGAAGCATCCACACCCAATGTGACCAAATATTGTTTTACCGCTTCCGCCCGATGGCTTCCCAGGACCAGATTGTATTCCTCCGTTCCGCGATCATCGCAGTGTCCCTCGATCCGGACCTTCAGGCCGGGATTGTGATTCAAGATCTCGGCGTCTTTTTGCAAGGACCGTTGGGCGTCGTTCCGGATCTGAGACTTATCAAAATCAAAGAAGGCGTCGTGGAGTGATTGACCGGAGAGTCCGACGTTCATCGGTTTGGAGGCCTCGACCGACTCCGGTATCTGACTCTTGGGAACGGAGGCCGCGTCCGCGGGGGGTTCCGGAGCTTTCGTGGCTCCGGTGTTTGAGGAAGCGGCGGCCTTGACGGTGGCCGTCGCCGTTTTCCGGTTGCAAGCCGTCACAACCGTCAGGATCATCAATAGGAGAAAGATCGGAATACCGGATTGCAGAGGTCGCATCGGCGTACTCCTTTCGTCAGAATTCAAAATGATCGATTCATAGATACGGGTCCCGTCTCTCACGGCCCTTTTGGAAGTGTGCCGCGGACCGGTTCCGGTTGGAAATGACGACCGTATCGACCAGATCTCCGCAATGGATACATCGAACCATGGGAGTTCCCCCGTCCCGGGTAAAGATCCGTTCTTCAATCATGATTCCATGACATCGTTGACATTCCATGGGCTCCTCCTTTCCATAAAAAGGGTTCATGGCATCGTTCCTGTACGCTAGTCCCCTCCCGCGCCGCAGAATATCCTCCCTCATCGGGTCTTTTTTACGATGCATCCTGGGGTGTTCCTATTCCAGTCCGAGTCCGGCGTCGACCATCGCCCTGAGAAGATCGTGGGTGCTGACGGTCTTGATCAAAATGCCGTTCTCCACAACGGGAAGATTGAGCAGGCGATTTTTTTTCATGAAGCTCAGGGCCGTCTCGATCGGGGTGGTCTCGGGCACGCCATGAAGTTCCCGGCTCATAATATCCTCCACCTTGACCGACCGCAGTTCTCTCCCGGATTCAATGACCTGGAGCAGTTCGGATTCGCCGACATGGCCGACGAAGCGGCCCTGCTTGTCCACGACCGGGACTTCCGGGGTGTGCGCCGAAAGCAACATCTGAGCAACCGCCATGCCTCCCGTTCCGGTATGGATGCGCATGGTGTTGGTTCCTTTGATATCCTGAATCATCCGATACAGCGTTTGAATCGCCATGATGGCCTCCTTTAAGATAAGAGCGCGGACCGAACGGAACGTCCGGTCGAGCCCCCTGGTCTGAATATCCCCTTTCCTGTAATCCGATCAGGTCCGCTGAAGCGTTTCCATCCGGTCGACGACCTTGTGGACGTCCGGCAACATGGAAACGAGTCGATCCGCCAGATGTTTCTCGCAAGGCCGATCGACGATCCCCGACATCGTTACGATGCCGTTATTCGCGCGAACATGAAGCGCCTCAATATCGATCAGGGGGTTTTCGATCAAGACCGACTGGGTCTCTTTTTCGATGGCGATGTCCTGATTGAGCGGCGGTATGACCTGCATATTATTCTGAACCCCTCGAACACCGGGGATCTGCATCGCGAGCAGTTCGGCCAGGCCCTTTTCCTCGCCGGTCAGGACCGTTCCCTCCAATTTGACGATCCCTTTGCGGGACGACACTCCGATGCGGTTCAAGTCCAGACGGCCATCTTTTTCCATGACGGACTCCAAGGCGGTTTTAATCCAGAGATCTCCCTTTTCTAATTGCACCGCGGGCGAGGCCGGGACCGGGAACAGAACCACCAAAACAACGGACGCAAGCAATAAGGCCCCGCCGCCCACATTCATGAATTTTCCCATACAAAATCACCCCCTTCGCTTTCAGGCGGCTTGGTTTCCGCATGTTTTAACCGGCCGATTTCATCCAAGCGGTTCAGATAACCCAATCGCCTCAAATCGCCCAAAATGCGGCGTTCTGACCCCCAATCGCTCCACGTAATGTCGGCAACGGTCAACACCGCCAAGTGGGACGGGTAGCTTCGCACAATATTTTCCAACACCTCCTTTGAAAAATTCATCGTCGGTATCTGTGCGTAGACCGATTCGACCACGTCCCGCTCCAGGGCCGTCCCGATTGCATCTTCGATGCGTTGATAGGCGAGATAGAGATCCGGGGAATTGAGCGCCATCAGATCCAGCATCGTTTTGGCTCGGAAGACCATCACAAAAGAATTCCACAACCCGCTTCTTTGGATAAGGACGCTGGCTATTCTGGGTTCGGGTTTTTCCACGAACTCCAGGATATTTCGGACCTCCCCCGAATCGAGATCCTCGACCTGTGAGCCCGGAAGAATATAGCCGTATTCCGACTCCGGTTCCCACGGCTGGATCCCCAACAACACGAGGCGGGATGGATTTCGTTCAACAAACCGAAAGGCCGTCGCGACGTGCTCTATGAATGAATCCTCTTCCAGAATGAAGTGGTCCGAAGGGAAGACGGCGACAACGGAGGCCGGATAGCGTTTGGAAAGATGCATCAACGGCAGGAAAAGTCCGGGACCGGTACCCTTATTTTCGGGCTGAACGATGACCGTTTTTTCGGACCGACTCGAAAGCTGACGGCGGACATCGAGATAACGAAGGTGATCCCTGTTGACGATGGTTAAGAGATATTCCGGGGGGATCAGTTTTTCGACGCGGTGATACGTTTGCTCGAGCATCGAACGGGTTCCCAGGAAATTGACGAACTGTTTTGGGATTCCGTCCCCTCGAAGCCGGTGGATAAACGATCGCAGGCGTTTTCCGTCACCCGCCGCCAAGACGATCCCACAACGCAGGGGTTCGCTCAACCAGTCTTCTCTGTAGCATTTTTTGATCATGGTTTTCACCCCCAACGGATGATCATTGCGTCCGAGATGTCGCGGACTCAGTGGACGCCATCTGCAAGGACCATACCAGACAAAAATGTGATTACCTGGCTGCTTATCGCTATGAATGAGTACCAGAAAAGGAACTGAAAGTGGGGTCGTCATACCCGGATTTCGGGAGGCGATGACTGATTGATTAGGATGATAAACCCTTTTTAGCAGGATTAAGGCCACCGTGGAAGATGGTCTGAAATTTGCTTGAGAATTCTATGCGAGGCAGGACCGTGACTTGTGACGTGACCACTTCGTATGGTAGCATAAACGGCATGTATTCCATTTGGTCGTTCAGGTGGCGCCTTACATGGATGATGCTTCTGATCCTGTTGACGACGACGGGGCTGCTGTTCATTCTGAACTATCAAATGGAAAAACAGGTTCTGACCGATCAGATCCGTCAACGCGCCCTGCTCATGGGCAAGACCCTTCAACTGAATCTATCGCGCTTGCTTTTAAAAACGGATCATCAGGTTCTTTCCAACCTTTCGGATGACGACCGACAACAAATCCGAGAGTTCATACGGCATTTCAGCGAAGAGGAGTCTCGCTTCGATATTTTCAGTGTTAATGAAGGAATCAACGACCTCTATTTTATTAACGATCAGAATAAAGTCGTCATCGACGATCCGGCGCAAAGCGAGGGACGGACTCTTCCGCCGAATGAACAAATCACTCCGGAGACCCTGGCCAACCTGAAAAAGAATAAGATCGATACCCGGATCCAGAAGCGGGGTGATCGGACCTTTATGTTCATGACCTTTCCCGTTTTCCATAAAGAACAGCTTCTGGGACTTGGGCGGATCGAGATGTCGATGGATTATGCGGTGGCGCTTTTGAACCGGATCAAACTTTGGGGTTTGATCACGACGGCGGGTCTTTTTATGATCGGTCTGATTTTTGCTTCCTACTTCGCGAAAAGTGTGACCCGGCCGATCGGCGAATTGGTCCGGGCGGCGGTCCGGATCGGCCAGGGGGACTTTAATCAGCGCCTGGACGAGTCCCGCCGGGACGAGGTCGGCGTCCTGATGGCCACCTTCAACCGGATGAGCGAGGGCATTGTCAAACTGGAGGAAGCGCAAAAACGGGTGGAAAAGCTGGAGATCGCAAGCCAGTTGGCCGCCCGGGTGGCCCACGAGATTAAGAACCCGCTGAACAGCATCGGCCTTATCATCGATCATATACGAGACCGGTTTGCCCCGGCCGGTCACCCGGAACGAGAGAAATTTATGGACTTGTCCACCAACATGCAGCGGGAGGTGGATCGACTCAATAAAATTGTTGAAGGCTTTCTTCGATCCGCAAAGCCGACCTCTCTGTCGCGGCAACCAACGGATTTCAACGGCTTGATCGATGAAACCTTGGCCTCGATCGCCCCCGAGGTGGACCAACAACAGGTCAAGATTTATCGGGAGTATCAGGGGAACCTTCCAAAACTGTGGGTGGATTATCACCAACTACGTCAGGCGCTCCTCAATTTATTGATCAATGCCTTGCAGGCGATGCCGAATGGCGGCGAGCTTCACCTTTCCACATCGGTTTCCAACAACGGGACCGAAGCGGTTGCCGTCTCCGTCCGGGATACCGGTTGCGGAATCCCCCCTGAAAACCTGCCGCAACTGTTCGGTCCGTATTTCACCACCAAAGAGCGCGGTTTTGGGTTGGGGCTTTCGATCGTCGAGCGGATTGTTCAGGAGCACGGCGGGAGGATCAAGGTTGAAAGCCGGGTCGGAGAGGGTTCGGTTTTCACGCTCCTGTTCCCGATCCAAACGGAAGGGGGCCATGCCTAGCGTTCTGATTGTCGATGATGAAAAAGTGCAGACCAGTATTTTGGGCGACATCCTGACCCATGAGGGTTTTGATGTGACCACGGAGAACAATCCGGAACAGGCCCTGGCCGTGGCCCAAAACCAGTCCTTCGATCTGGTAATCAGCGACATGAAAATGTCCCAGATGGACGGGATTGAACTGCTGAAACGGCTCCGGAAAATCAATCCGGACCTTCACGTGATCATCATGACCGCCTTTGGAACGATCGAGACCGCGGTAAAAGCCATGCGCGAAGGGGCTTTTGATTATGTCATGAAGCCTTTCTCGAAAGAGGAACTCCTGATCACCATTCAGCGCGCCATCAAAAATCAAGAACTGGTTCGGGAAAATGTTTATCTCCGCGAAGAATTGGGCCTCCTCGAAGATTCCGTCCGGCTGATCGGGAGGAGCGAAGCCATCCAGAATATTCACCGGATCATCGCCAAGGTGGCCCAAGATGACAAGGCCACCGTTTTGCTTCAGGGTGAGACCGGAACGGGAAAAGACCTCATCGCGCGGGCCATTCATCAGAGGAGTCCCCGGCAAAAAGCCCCGTTTATCGTCGTCAACTGCGCCGCAGTTCCGGCGGGTCTGATGGAGAGCGAATTTTTCGGACACGAGAAAGGGGCGTTCACCGGCGCGACGCTGGCCAAACCGGGTCGGTTTGAACTGGCCGATCGGGGTACGCTCTTTTTGGACGAGGTGGCCGAGATGGACGGCGATATCCAGGGCAAACTGCTTCGAGTGCTTCAGACCAAAGAATTTGAACGCGTCGGTGGAACACGCACACACCGGGTCAATATTCGGGTCATTGCCGCCACCAATAAAAACCTACAAGAGGAGGTTCGCGGGGGACGATTTCGCGAAGACCTTTTCTATCGTCTCAACGTGGTGCCGGTTACCGTACCGCCACTCCGCGAACGGAAGGAAGACATTCCCCAGTTGGTGGAATACTTTCTGAAAAAATTTCAGACGGAGGGAAAACGGAAGGTGCAGATATCTCCGGAGGCCTTGGAAGCTCTCATGAAATATCATTATCCAGGAAACGTCCGGGAACTTGAGAATCTCCTCGAACGGGCGATCATCCTCTCGGATGGAAAAGTCATCACCTCCCGAGAAATACATCTCTATCCGTTCGACGTTCCCTCGCCTGCGAGCGTTCCGGGTGCGACGGAAGACCGGACCAAGGCGAGCTCCCTTCGGGAGGTCAGCCGACATGCCGCGGAAGAGGCGGAACGAGTTCTTCTCGTGGAAACCCTCCTCCAGACCAATTGGAACCGCGTCAAAGCGGCGAAGGTCTTGGGGATCGACTACAAAACCCTTCGTCTCAAGATTCGTCAGTACGGGCTCACTCCCGGCGGAAGTTTGACGCCCTCAATAACCGAAAAAGGGAAGTCGCCCTAAGACGATGTCACTTCACCGGAGTTTTTGCTTTTCCCTGACTTGGTGCTTTTGGAGTTTTCGCTTTTTCCTGAATCGAGAGCAGTTCCACTTCAAAAATGAGTGCGGCATTGGGTCCGATCACCTGTCCGGCGCCCCGCGGGCCGTAGGCCAGATTTGCAGGGACGAAGAGCTGCCATTTTGAGCCGACCGGCATTAACTGGAGCGCCTCGGTCCAGCCGGCGATGACGCCGGTTACCGGGAACGTGGCGGGCTGTCCGCGTTTGTACGAGCTGTCGAACTCGGTGCCGTCGATCAGAGTGCCACGGTACTGAGTCGTGACCGTGTCGGTGGCTTTGGGTTTCTTCCCTTTGCCGGTTGTGATCACTTTGTACTGAAGACCGCTCGGAAGCGTGACCACGCCTTCTTTATTCTTGTTCTCGGCCAGGAAGGCTTCCCCTTCCTTCATGTTTTTGTCTCCAAGTTCTTTGTTGTGCGCGATCGTCTTGGCCTGCATCTCCTGTTCAAACGCAGACATGACGGCTCGGACCTCCTCTTCCGTGAGCAGGGGTTTCTCACCCGACATCGCGTCTTTGACGCCTCGGGCCAACAGATCCGGATCGACCTCGATGGATTGTTTTTTGAAATTGTCTCCGATATCCAGCCCGATACTATAGCTGACCTTGTCCTTTTCGGTCTTCAGGACCGTGGAATCCGCTGCGAGCACCGAACCGGGCAGCAGGGCAATACCGAATACGGCAACCAGTCGCAATAACATAAGATCTCCTTTCTGGGTTGATCAATGCCCGGCGCTGTGCTGGCCGTTTCCTACGCAGGCATCGCTGGGATAGGTAATTTCATGGAACTTTTGTTATTTGTGCCTCTCCTGTATAATCGAATTCCCTGATCGAGTCAATCATTATGTTAATATTACGGCGACGTGCCAAGGAGTAATTAAGCCCTTGACGCAAGGAGGCCTCTGAATGAGTACCATCCGGTGGAAATGGGTCTGGCTGGCCGGTCTCCTGTCGTTGATCCTCTTTGCAGTATTCCTGACGATCCCTGGAAAAAAGGTCGGTCCCCTTCGGTTCGAAAGGCCGGTCATCCGAGCAGAAGTGATCACTCTCCATTCGGAAGAGATCCCGGTGTACAGGGAGGTTACGGGAACCGTCACCGCCGCATCCGAGGCCACCCTCGCAAGCAAGGGGCTCGGGCTGGTGGAAGAAATCCGGGTGAAAGAAGGGAGTCGGGTCCATACGGGTGAAGTCTTGATCATCTTGGACAGCCGGGCTCTCCAAGCTCAACGTGAACGGGCGGAGGCCGAGCTTGAGAACGCGAAGATCGATTTTGAGAGGGTCAAGACGTTGTTTACGGAACGTTCGGCGACCCAACAAGAGCTGGATAATGCCGAACGAGCCTATAAAGTGGCGGAAGCGGTATTAAGTGCGATCCGGGCCGATCTGTCTTACACGATCATCAAAGCCCCTTTCGACGGTGTGATCACGGAAAAGATGATCGAGGTCGGAGAACTTGCTTCGCCGGGGCGATCCCTGTTGCGAATCGAGGATCAAGAACATCTCCGTCTTGAAGTTCCCGTGGCCGAAATGGATGTCGCCGGCCTGCGTATCGGCCAAACGGTCGTGGTCCGTCTGGACGTCTTGGGAGACAGGGTTATCGAAGGCCGTGTCGTCCAGATCCTGCCGTCCGCCGATCCGTCAACGCACTCTTTTTGGATGAAGGCGGATCTACCGTCCATTCCCGGGATCAAGACCGGTTTGTATGGAAGGATGATCCTCGTCATCGGACAACGAACGGCCTTGGTGATTCCTCAAGCCGCCGTCCGGACGGAGGGAGAACTATCCCGGGTCTACGTTGTGGGCGAATCCGAGGTTGTCCAGTCAAGACTGGTCCGACTGGGACAGATGCAGGGAGATCGGGTCGAGGTCCTCTCCGGGATGGCGCCCGGCGAGCGAATCCTGACCCGCGCTTCGGAGGGTCGGGAGGGGGCGGTTATCGAGAAGGGGAAGGGCGACCGACCATGACCGGATTGGGTCTGAGCGGAAGGATCGTGCAGGTCTTCATCCGCTCCAAACTTACCCCGCTCATCATGATCGCTTCGCTCTTGCTGGGAAGTTTTGCCATCCTGGTCACCCCTCGGGAGGAAGAGCCACAGATTGTTGTTCCCATGGCGGATGTCTTTATCCCTTTCCCCGGGGCTTCGCCCAAGGAAGTGGAGGAACTGGTGGTCCGACCCCTTGAACGCAAGCTGACCGAGATTCGTCGGGTGGAATACGTTTACTCCACCTCGCAGCCGGGCATGGCGTTTTTCATTGTCCGTTTCTATGTCGGCGAGGACCTCGAAAAAAGCTTGGTGGATCTGTACGACAAACTGATGTCCAATCGCGATCTGTTGCCTCCGGGCGCCCCGGACTTTATGGTGAAGCCCCGGGACATCAATGATGTGCCGATCGTGACCCTGACGCTTTGGAGCCCGCGCTACGATGATTTTCAACTGCGCCGCGTCGCGGATCATCTGCTCGAAGAGGTGAAGAAAATTCCGAAGACTTCCGGCGGATTCATCGTGGGCGGAAGGCTACGCCGGTTTCGTGTGATCCTGGATCCGGGGCGGATGAAATCCTACGGTGTGACCCCGCTTGAACTGGTCTCGACGATCCAAGAAGGCAATCAAAAGCTTCCTGCCGGCCGCTTTCAACGCGGAAACCGGGAGTATCAGGTTGAATCCGGCGACTTTATCAAAAGTCCGGAAGATCTGGAACGGCTCGTGGTCGGAATGCATGAAGGTAGGCCGGTCTTTCTAAGGGACGTGGCGGAAGTGAGGGATGGTCCGGAAGAGGCGTCTCGTTATGTATGGTTCGGGACCGGTGCCGGAAATCGGGCGAACGAATCCTCCCGGGATTCAATGTCCGATCCTGCCATCGATGCTTCATCGGATTACCCCGCGGTCACTCTGGCGGTCGGCAAGCAGGCCGGTACCAACGCTGTTGAGGTGTCGCGCGCCATTATACAAAAGGTGGAGGATCTGAAAGGTTCAGTAATTCCGTCGGATATCCATGTGACGGTAACGCGGGATTATGGCCGGACGGCCAATGAAAAAGCCAACGAACTCTTAAAGCATCTTCTCTATGCGATCCTGGCCGTGGTGATTTTTCTGGGACTGGCCCTGGGGGTTCGCGAAGCCGGCGTCGTATCCCTGGCCATTCCATTGACCTTGTCCCTGACCCTGTTTGTCTCGTGGTTGATCGGCTACACGATTAATCGGGTCACGCTGTTTGCCCTGATCTTCTCGATCGGTATTTTGGTCGACGATGCGATCGTGATCGTCGAGAATATCTATCGCCACCTCCGGCTGGAACCGAAAGACCGGCGTGACGGAGGAATCCTCTCCGCGATCCTGGCGGTGGACGAGGTTGGCAATCCGACCATCCTGGCCACATTGACGGTGATTGCAGCCTTGCTTCCGATGGCCTTTATCTCAGGTCTCATGGGGCCCTACATGAGGCCCATCCCGGTCAACGCTTCCATCGCCATGTTCTTCTCCCTCCTGGTCGCTTTTGTGATCGTGCCCTGGTTTTGCCGGATCTGTCATCAGAATCTATCCTTCGAAGATCGTACGTCCGGTCCCGATGAGTCTTCGCGCGATTCCGGTCTGGATCGGTTCTATCGATGGCTCCTGACCCCGCTGATTCGCAGTGTCCGAAATCGCGTCCTTCTCTTAAGCGGTGTGGGTCTCCTGCTGCTGGGCTCTCTCTCTCTGTTTTATTTCAAGCTGACGGTAATGAAGATGCTGCCCTTTGACAACAAGAGCGAGCTGCAACTCGTCGTCGACATGCCGGAGGGGACTCCTCTGGAAGAAACGGCCCGGGCAACCCAGTCCCTGACGTCGTACCTGAAAACCGTTCCCGAGGTGGATCATTACCAGGCCTATGTGGGAACGGCCTCGCCCTTTAATTTTAACGGCCTGGTCCGGCATTACTTCCTAAGGGAAGCTGGCTCCATGGCCGACGTCCAGATCAATCTGGTTGAAAAACAGGAGCGGTCGAGCCAGAGTCACGACGTCGCAAATCGGATCCGGTCGGAGGTCCAGACCGTTGCCAAGCGGTTCGGCGCGAATGTCAAGGTGGTCGAGGTTCCGCCCGGACCGCCGGTCCAAGCGGTTCTGGTTGCGGAGGTGTACGGAACGGATGATGAAAAACGCACCGAACTGGCCCGGCGGGTTCGTGAGGTTTTTGAGGAGACAGCCGGTATCGTGGATGTTGACGACTCGATCGAGGCCGACCAAGTTCAGTATGAGTTCAGGGTGGATACCGTGAAGGCCGGCTTGGACGGTATCTCCACCGAAGAGATCGTCCGAACCCTCGAACTGGCCCTTGGAGGCCATGCAACTGGCCTCGCCCACATCCTGCAGGAAAAAAATCCGGTCGTGATCGATCTTCGACTATCCCGACCGCTGCGTTCGGGGACCGAGGGACTGGGACAAATTTACTTGCGGCATTCTTCCGGTCGGATGATCCCGATTTCAGAGTTGGTGCGGGTCGGTGAAGGACGGGTGGAGCAAGCCATTTATCATAAGAATCTGAAGTCCGTGACCTATGTCGTCGGGAATGTGTCCGGAAGGGAGGAGAGCCCCATTTATGGCATCCTCAACATCAGCAAGGGACTGAAGGCGTTACGCTTTCCGGGGGGAAACTCGATTCAGGAATATTATACAGGGCCGCCCGGATCAGAAGAAAAACCGGCGCTGAAGTGGGACGGAGAATGGCAGATCACCTACGAGACTTTCCGGGACATGGGTATCGCCTTTGGCGTCGCCCTTCTTCTGATTTACCTTCTTATCGTGGCCCAGTTTCAATCCTTCGTCACCCCTCTTGTGATCATGGCCCCCATTCCCCTGACCTTGGTGGGAATTGTTCCGGGCCATTGGCTAACCGGTTCTTACTTCACGGCCACGTCGATGATCGGTTTTATCGCCCTGGCCGGTATCATCGTACGGAATTCCATCTTGCTGGTGGACTTTATTCTGGCCGAGCAGAAGGACGGCAAGGCGTTGTCCGAGGCGGTGATTCGGGCCGGGGCGGTGCGCACGCGACCGATTCTCCTGACGGCCGCGGCTTTAATGGTGGGGGCGTTTGTCATCATCTTTGATCCCATCTTCCAGGGATTGGCGGTTTCGCTGTTGTTCGGTGTCTTTGTTTCGACCCTTCTGACCCTGATTGTGATTCCTGTTATCTACGTAATTTTAGGAGAGTGGGAGGAGAAGAGAAAAAAGACCTAAGGAATAACTTGGACTCCACCTAAACATAATAGAAAAGAACGGAGCCGAGAAACCGGAATTCAATCCATCATTGACATATCGAAATGACTGTGTTACAAAAACGGCTTGTCAGGGGCGATTAGCTCAGTGGTAGAGCGCTTGCTTCACACGCAAGAGGCCGCTGGTTCGATACCAGCATCGCCCACCATGCTTTAGGATTCCCGGATTTTCTCATCCGCTTCCTGCTGTGTTTTACAATCGATGCACAGCGTTGTGACGGGCCTGGCCTCCAGTCGCTTCAGGGATATTTCTTCGCCGCAGCTTTCACAAATGCCGAAGGTTCCATTGCTGATGCGGTCCAATGCTTCGTCGATTTTTTTCAGCAGTTTTTGTTCTCGTTCACGGAGGCGCAGTATAAAATTTTGATCCGTCTCGGCCGAGGCCTGATCGGTCATGTCCGGAAAGTTCTCCGTGCCCGGATTTAGACCGCCCGAAATGATTTCACCGGATTCGGCCAAGAGAACGGCTTTCTGGCGTTCCAGGTCCTTTTTGATTCCTTCGTATTTTCCTTCTTTTAGTTCGCGTTCTTTCTTTACTTTTCGATCTTTTCCGACCATAGAGCGCCCCTTATTTGTGGTGGTCAAATTTGCCGATGACAACACCAGCGAATGCGAAACTATATCAGAAAGACGATTTTGAGTCAATAAGATTAAGGTTAAAAGGCTTCCTTGACACCAAGAGATTTACCTGATATAATTGACATTTACATATATAATTTATTTTCAAACAGTTTAGCCCACCGATGTCTTTACAACAACGTCTCCTCGAAGAAATGAAAACGGCTATGCGTGACGGAGATGCGTTGAAGGTTTCCGTCATCCGATTGCTCCGGGCCTCGATTAAAAACAAGGAGATTTCGAAGGGAAGACAAAATCCTTTGACCGAACAAGATATACTGGAAACGATTATATCGGCCACGAAACAACGCAAGGATTCCATTGAGCAGTTCACCAAGGGGAAACGAATGGATCTGGTGGCCAAGGAACGAAATGAGCTTGAGATTCTACAAACCTATCTTCCACAATCCCTTTCTGTTGAAGAGCTCAAGGCCAAGGCCCAGGCTCTCATAAAGGAGATCGGCGCAAACGGGCAGAAAGATATGGGGAAGATCATGAAGATCTTGATGCCTCAAGTGGCGGGGAAAATTGATGGCTCGGTTGTCGGGCAGGTGGTGAAGGACCTTTTAACCCCGTCATCCTAAACGGGTCTGACACCCGCTTTTCGTTTTGCTTGTAAAGAGACGGCCGCCATTCTCTTATCTTCACTTTCTACCTAGAAAATTTTTATGGGTCGATCATGGAGCGGGGATATTTTTCAGAAGAGCTTGTCCAGAAGATAAAGCAAGAGAGCGATATTCTGGAATGGGTGTCCAGGTACGTCTCGCTTAAGAAGACGGGACAGAACTGGGTCGGGCTCTGCCCGTTCCATACCGAAAAGAGCCCCTCCTTCACGGTAAGTCCCGGCAAGCAGGTTTACCATTGTTTTGGGTGCGGTGTTGGGGGAGACCTCATCGGGTTTTTGATGAAAATGGATGGGTTGACGTTTCCGGAGGTGATCAAGCTGTTGGCTGAGAGGCTGGGCATACCGATTCTTCAGCAACGGGGGGCGGAGGCCAATAAAGCCGAACAACTCCGAGACGAACTCTATCGGATCCATCGGGATGCGTCGGAATATTATCATTCGGTATTGTTAAACAACCCGGAAGCTCAACGGGCCAGGGAATACCTTCACGCACGGGGAATTTTGAAGCAGACCCTTGATGCGTTTTTTCTGGGTTTTGCACCTCCCGGCTGGAACGGACTCCAACAGGTTCTCGTCAAGAAGGG
This sequence comes from Nitrospiria bacterium, assembly GCA_035517655.1. NCBI lineage: Bacteria > Pseudomonadati > Nitrospirota > Nitrospiria > Nitrospiria bacterium. The sequence goes on from DATIYJ010000011.1 coordinate 32,108, forward strand.
CTGGTCTCCGGAACAGATTGAAAAGGCCGGCCTTATTATTGCCAAGGCTCAGTCGGCTCCGGGACGAAAGCATTATTACGATCGCTTTAGAGATCGGATAATTTTCCCGATCTTTGATTTGCAAAATAGGGTGACGGGTTTTGGCGGGAGGGTGCTGGATGACAGTCTTCCCAAGTATCTCAATTCTCCGGAAACCCCGATTTTCAGCAAGGGCCGCCAACTGTATGCCATGGACAAAGCGAGAGAGGCCGCCGGTAAGTGCGGCTACCTGGCCGTGGTGGAGGGTTACTTTGACGCCATCGCGGCCCATCAGGCTGGTATTCATCCGGTCATCGCGACGTTGGGGACCGCTCTGACATCGGATCATCTGGAGCGGATACACCGGTTTGTACCGACGGTTAAATTAATTTTTGATCCGGATGATGCCGGAATCCGGGCTGCGCTGCGAACCCTGGATTTGATTATTCCAAGTTCTGTGGCCGGGGAAGTGGTTTTGTTGCCCCGTGAAGAAGATCCGGACAGTTTTATTAAAAAACGCGGTGCCGAGGCTTTTAATCGGTTGTTGAATCAGTCCACCAAGCTTTTGGATTTTGCAATCCGGCGGGGCTTGTCCGAACCCACTTCCGGAACCATTGAAGGAAAGCTCAAGATCGTGGATCGCATTCTTCCCGTCGTGCGAAAAGTGAAACGACCGGTCGAGCGCAGTTACTATGTCAAACATCTTGCGGAAAGTCTCGGATTGGAAGAACGGGACCTCGCAAAAGAAATGGCTCAATTGGGTGAAACCGTTACGACGGCCGCGCCGTTTACGGAAGGTTCCCTATCGCGACTGCCACAGGAGGAACAAATCCTGATCCATCTTTTGCTGCATCGTCGTGTCACGGTCCCGACTTTGCTTCAGCAGATCGATCAAGATCATTTTACAGATGGTCAACTCCGACAGATTTTCAGTCGATGTGTTGAAATATCACGGACGGGAGGGGAAGCCCTGCGTTCGGACATGCCGATCCATACCGACATGGCCGATCCCCGGCGGGCTTCGATCCTATCGGCGTTGATGGTGAAGGAACCTGATTATGAGGATTCCCAGCAGACGTTGAAGGATTGCATACGGACTCTTCGGGTGAAGAAAATCCGAACGGCCATGAAGACCCTGGAGACCCAGATCCGGGACGCGGAACAGTCCGGAAATGGGTCCCATGTCAAATCCTTGCTGGATCAATTGATCGGACTTAAAAAAATGAGTTTGGAAGTGAACAGTTAGACCATGAACGGTGATCGACACGTTTTTGATCCCGCCGATATGAAAAGCGGTGTTTTTTACGACGGGTTCGATGGCCGCGGACGGCTGAATGCCCCGGAGGAGGTTTCATGTCCAAAGATGAGAAAGTCGATGAAGTCAAGCAGCTGATCTCGCTTGGCAAAGAAAAAGGATACCTGACCTATGATGAACTGAACAACGCTCTTCCGGCGGACATGGTTTCCTCCGAACAAATCGATAACCTGATGATGATGTTCGGGGAGATGGATATCGAGATTATCGATACGCCAGAAGAGGAACGTTATCAGAAGATGATGACGGAGCCCGAAGAGGGGAGGACGGAGTTTAAAGGCTTGGAGGAGGGGGAAGAGGAGGGCGAAGAGGAGGAAAAGGTCAAGGAGATCGATCTGACGCCCGGAGTTCTGAGCCGGACCGCCGACCCTGTCCGATTGTATCTGAAGGAGATGGGAAGCGTTCCGTTGCTCTCCCGTGAGGGTGAGATCGAAATTGCGAAGAAAATCGAAGAGGGCGAAAAGGAGGTCGCGACCGTTGTTTTCGGGACCCCGATGATCATCAAGGACCTTTTGTCAATCAGTGAAAAGCTGCGGCACGGAAAAATCAGCATTCGGGAAGTGGTCTCGGCCTTTGATGAGGAGTTCGACGAGGAAGGGGTGGTTCAAGAACAGGATGACGCCGAACTGACGGCTCGCACCATCGAAGCCATTTCAAAGATGAGAGGTCCGTACCGAGATCTCATGAAAGGGTATCAACGATTAAAACGATCCGGCTCCGACTCCGCAAAGCGTCGCAAGATTAAGGTCGAACTTCGCGAGATAAAACTCCAGATCGCGGAAAGGATCGAACAAGTCAACCTGCATCCGACGTTGATCGAGAAAATGATCGGTCAAGTCAAGGCCTTGGCTGTCGATATCATGCATGCCGAGCGGGAGATCACTAATTGCAAACGACGATTGGGGGTATCGGGCGAAGAGGGCCTTCTGCTCCTCAAAAAAATCGGAAGAGGTCCGGCTGGCCTCAAGTCGGTTCGTCGAAAGACCAATCTCTCCGCCGAAGCGCTCCATGACGTCGACAAGATTTACCGGGAGGCCCGGAAAAAGATCCGGGCGGCGGAAACCCTGGCCATGGTGACGGCCGAGGAAATCAAAGAAGCCGTCAAACTCCTCGATCAGGGGGAAAATAAGATCAAATCCGGTAAAACCGACTTGGTGGAGGCCAATCTCCGGCTGGTGGTAAGTATAGCGAAGAAGTATACCAACCGCGGGCTCCAATTTCTGGATCTTATCCAAGAGGGAAACATTGGGCTGATGAAGGCCGTGGACAAGTTCGAATACAAACGGGGATACAAATTCAGCACCTATGCGACTTGGTGGATACGGCAGGCGATCACCCGGGCCATCGCGGATCAGGCTCGAACGATCCGGATTCCGGTCCATATGATCGAGACCATTAACAAGTTGATCCGCACCTCTCGGCATTTGGTGCAGGAACTTGGCCGTGAGCCCATGCCGGAAGAGATCGGCGAAAAGATGGATTTGCCCATCGAAAAGGTTCGAAAGATCCTGAAGATTGCCAAGGAGCCGATTTCATTGGAGACGCCGATCGGAGAGGAAGAGGATAGCCATCTCGGTGATTTTATCGAGGACAAAAAAGCGGTTTCTCCGATCGAGGCGGCGATCCGGTACGATCTTCAACGGCAGATCACGAACATACTCCAGACGCTGACGCCGCGTGAAGAGAGAGTTTTAAGAAAGCGTTTTGGGATTGGAGAGAACACCGACCATACCCTTGAAGAAGTGGGACAAGATTTCGAGGTCACCCGAGAACGAATTCGCCAGATTGAGGCGAAAGCGCTTCGAAAACTGCGTCATCCCAGCCGGAGTAAGAAGTTAAAAAGTTTTGTGGAAAGTTTGTAATTTCAAGCCGTTTTATGGATTGCAGAGTGGTTTCGGGCCCATAGCTCATTTGGTAGAGCAGACCCCTTATAAGGGTCAGGTACCTGGTTCGATCCCAGGTGGGCCCAGAGGAGATCCGGTGTCAGAGGAAACCCGTTTGAAAGACCAACTGGAGCATCTCATCCGCCTTCAGGAGATCGACAACCGTCTGAGCATCATAAAAAGTGAGATCGCCCGTATTCCGCAACGAGTGGAAACCGCCCAAAAACTCTTGACCGAAGCTCAGAAACAGTTTGCTCAAAGTCACGCGGATTGGGAGGCGTGTAACCAGCGTAAGCGGGACAAAGAGCGGGATCTTGAAACCTGCGAGGAGCGGCTCTCAAAAGCCCGTAATCGCCAAAGCGAGATCAAGACCAACAAAGAGTATCAGGTACATCTCCAGGAGATCGAAACGTTCAAGGCCGAGAAAGGTCGAGTGGAGGAGGAATTGCTGATCTTAATGGAGCAGATTGATGTTTACAAACGCAGAGAAACGGAATTGGCCCAGACCATCAAGGCTGCCGAGCAAAAATTCGATTCGGAGCGGAGCCAACTGGAGAACCAATCCGAAGCGTTAAAGGCGGAACGGGACGTCGTCGAAAAAGAACGGGCTGCGGTCATCCCGACCATCGATCCGAAACTGCTGAAGATTTATCAGCAGCTTAAAAATCTTCACCGGGAGTTGGCCGTTGTTCCGATCCAGCATGGAACCTGCGGCGGCTGCCACATGAACATTCCGCCCCAGATGGTGGCCGAGGTGAAGGCCCGACAACGCATTCTGACCTGTTCCCAGTGTCAGAGGATTCTTTTTTGGCCCTCTTCCATCGAACAAGCCGCCGTGATGATTAATGAGGCGGGCACTCCTGGAGCACCTGCTGCGTCGTCCTGAAATGCCATTTCGCCACTTTTTTTAAGGCCTCGGCCGACCGTTCCTTCACCAATTTGACCGCCGCTTGTCGTACTTGATCCGACGCCCCTTTGGGTAAGTCCATCCGGTGCTCTTCCGACAATTGTTTGAGCCGTTTCAAGAATTCCGCCCTCGCCAAGATGGAGGCCGCCGCCACGGCGGGGTCTTCTTCCGCGCGGGGGCGCTGCTCGAGCACGATCTGACGTCCTTTTTCCATGAGAGCGTTTTTGATGAACCGCTCGTCCCCGAACTGATCCGCGATGGCCCGGGGGGATTCGGTCTCCGTAAGGAGGTTCTCGAGGGTCCGGGCATGCGCCCAAGCCAACAACTTATTCAAATTACGCATTTTCTCGTACAGGGCGTTATATCGCTCCGGTCCGATCGCCACGACCGCATGTCGGCAGGCTTGTCGGATCATCGGCTCCAGTTCCAAGATGCGCTTGTCGGTCAACCGCTTACTGTCTTTCACGCCCCATGCCGTCAGTCGGACCGAGATCTCCGGGTCGACTTGAACGCCGGCTACCACCAGCGGCCCGAAATAATCCCCCTTTCCGGATTCATCCAGACCGATCCACGAGTCTTGGGTGGACACCGGTTTCACTGCTGAATGGATACGGTGCCGGAGGGAAGGCGTTCGGAGGTCGATTGTCGCCAGACATACACTGCGAGCGCCGTGATAAACAGAAAAACGCTGAACACTTGGGGAACCGGGAAAAGACCACCGAACAGGAGGGAATCACCGCGAAAGAATTCCAGTACGAACCGTGCGACGGCGTAGACGACCGCATACATCAGAAACAGTTGGCCGTCGAACCGGGTTCTTTTTCGGAGATTCCACAGGACCGCAAAGATGAGCAGGTCCGTGGCCATTTCGTAAAACTGGGTCGGGTGGAGCGGGATATTGTGCGGAGCCTGCGCCGCCGGATTGGTGAAGGTGATCGCCCAGGGGAGCGTGGTCGGTTTTCCATAACTGCAGCCGTTTAAAGTGCAGGCCCCGCGACCGATGGCCTGCCCCAACATGATCGAAGGGGTCAGGAGATCGGCGAAGCTCCAGAAAGCCAGTTGCCGCTTCTTGCAGAACCAGACTCCGGCCAGCATTCCTCCAATCAATCCGCCGTGCAAGGCCAATCCGCCGCGCCAGATCGCGACGATATCAAGAGGATGATGGGCGAAATAAACCGGATTGGAAACCATGACGTAGTAAAGACGGGCTCCGACGATGCCGGCAATCATAACATAGAAGAGGAGATCATAGACCAGTTCCGGATCGTATCCTCTTCGACGGGCTTCGCGGACGCCGAGAAAAGTTCCGGCCAGAAAGGCCAGGGCGATCATGACTCCATACCATCGAATTTCCACGTTGCCGATCTGGAGCAGGATGGGATGCATTTACTTTTTTTCTCCCTTATCTTCCATCGGACCGACCCGGATCAGGACGGTCCGTTCTTGACCGTCGCGAACGGTCTTTAGTTTGACCTCTTTTCCCACCGGTGTTTCCGCAACGATTAAGGGCAGCGTGCGCATCTGGACAATTTCTTTGCCGTCAAATTCGACAATGACGTCCCCGCGCTGGAGCCCGGCCTTAAACGCGGGACTGTTTTCAAATACATCCGAGATCAGTGCTCCGTTCTTACTCTTAAGGTGGAAAGAGCGAGCGAGGTCGTCGTTTAACTCCTGGATCATGACACCTAACCATCCGCGCGTGATTTTCCCGTACGTTTCCAGCTGATCCAGGACTTTTTTCACCTGATTGATGGGGATGGCAAACCCGATCCCTTGACCGGAAGGGCTTATCGCGGTGTTGATCCCGATGACTTCCCCGTTGGTATTGAAAAGCGGGCCGCCGCTGTTGCCGGGATTGATCGAGGCGTCGGTCTGAATGTAATCATCGAACGGTCCGTTGCCGATGGCGCGTCCTTTGGCACTGACGATCCCGACCGTGACGGTTTGTTCCAGACCGAAGGGGTTGCCGATCGCAACGACCCATTCTCCGACATCGAGTTGGTCGGAATCCCCCAGCCGGGCGGTTGGGAGATTGTCCTGATGCGGAATTTTGATCAAGGCCAGATCGGTTTTATCGTCTCGGCCGATCACCTTCGCTTCGAACTCGCGCTCGTCGGATAAACGCACGATAATCTTATCCGCTTTTTCGATCACATGGTTGTTGGTGAGGATCAATCCGTTTTTCTTGATGATGAATCCCGACCCCAAGCTCTCTCCTTTGTATTCCTTTGGAAATATCTTTCCAAAAAAATCCCCCAACGGGGGATGATCCTCGGGAAGCGGGCTCTCCGCGGCCGGAGTTTTTTGTGTCGTGCTGATGTTGACGACGGCCGGTTTTTCTTTACGGACGATATCGGCGAACGAGAAAAATTTCGGTTCCGGCTGGAGCGGGTGCTGGTTCCCCGGGTCCGCAAAGACGACCGTCGATCCAGATGCCAGAAGCGCAAAACAAAAACCGAACCAAGTACGGGTTTGAATGTTCATGACGGTTTATTGTCCAATGGACCACCCGATTCCATAGCGGGTCAGCCACGCGGCCAGCCATCGGAGGGAATTTGTGAAAATCATAACCCCCACGATAATCAAAAAGATTCCGCTGACCAAGGAGACGATCCACAGGTAGTCTTTCAATTTTCTAAAAGAGATCAGAAATAGGTTGACGCCGAGGGCGGTGGCGAGGAGAGGAAGGCCGAGTCCGATCGAGTAGACCAAAAGCAGTTCGATCCCACCCGCCATGGATTGGGTGGCGCTGGCGTAGAGGAGAATCGTTCCCAGGATCGGCCCGACACAGGGGGTCCACCCGGCTGCAAATGCGACGCCGATCAGAACGGATCCGAGGGCCCCCGCCGGTCGGTTTTGAAACTGGTATTGTCGATACGTCATGAGAAAAGGGATCTTCAAAATACCGATCAGATACAGGCCGAAACCGACGATTAAAATCCCGCCGACCTTTCGAAGGATTCCCTGATAGGTCAACAGGGCTTGACCCGCCGCCGTGGCGGATGCGCCGAATGCGATAAAAACCAGCGAAAAACCGAGGATAAAGAGAAGCGAGTTTTTGATCGTTACCCAACGAGCCTTTTTTTGTCCGGCGGGATCGGTTAATTGTTCCAGAGAAAGGCCTGTGATGTAGGAAACATACGATGGTACCAGCGGCAAAACACACGGGGATACGAAGGACAAAAATCCGGCCGTGAAGGCGATCATAAACGAAACGGTTGGGGGAGCTTCCGACATGGTTACTTGTCCTTTAAAAGTTTCTCAATCAGGTCTCGTGATTCCGGATTGCTCCAGTTCCGCCCACCCACCAGTCGGTGCGTGATGACCCCTTTCTTATCCACCAAGATGGTTGTCGGAACGGACTGGATCAGGTATTTATCGTCCACCCGGAAATCCGGGTCCAGCAGGATAGGATACGACAGGCCGAGTTTTCGAATAAACGGTTGAACGGCCGATGCTCCGTCCATATCGCTCGAAACGGCCAGTATTTCCAGTCCTTGATCCTTGAAGTCATGATACAGAGCTTCCATAGAAGGCATCTCAGCCCGACAAGGGCCGCACCAAGTGGCCCAGAAATTGATAAAAACGACCTTGCCTTCCAGACTGGCCACGCTGACTTCTTCGCCATGAAGATTGGTTAACCGGAAATTCGGGGCGAGATACCCGATTCGTGGCGCTTCTTCAGTGGCGATGGCGGTTGCGCCGGCCTGGGTAGAAGCCTGCTGACAACTGACAAGAAGCAGCGCCAAACCAATTGAGATGGTGACTGGGTAAACGGACGCTCTCATGAGTTTTGTGCCGAAAACCTTCGGAATGTTTGAATCACGGGGTAAATGAATAAAACCGATGATCAGAGGACCTCAAACCTTTCAGAGGCAATTTCAAATCGTCTTATTATACAACAGATCCCTCCGAAGGACAAGCGGGATATGCGGTTTATCCCTCAGAGCGCGGGGGGATTTCCAGCTCGAAGGCTCTGCAACGCTTTCTTAACGAACTCGGCATCTTCCGTGCCAGGCGTGAGATTCTGAAAGGCAGTGGTCCAGCTTCGGTCCGCTAAATCGTATTGTTTCAGCCGCACGAGAGCCACGCCCTTGTACCAAAGCACGGCCGGGTCCCTCGGCATGGTGACCAACGCCGTTTCGAAGCGACCGAGAGCCTCCTGCGAACTTTTCCGATCATCCGGAGGAGAAGTCTGGAGTTGGATTAACCCCAGGAAAAAATTTCCTTCAAAGTTTCCGGGGTCCAGTTCGACCACTTTGCTCCAGGCCTTTTGGGCATCGTCAATCCGCTTTAAGGTCATGTAGGAGCGCCCGGCCATGATCTGACCTTGCAGATCGTTGGGATTGTTTTTTAAACGTTGCTCAAGCTGCGCGACCATCTCGGCCGGATTCGGCATTCCTTGAGGACCGGCAGCGTCTCCGCTTTCCGCGAACCGTCGTTGCGCTTCGAGACCGATCTTGGCCGTGATGTATTCGTAGATCCCGACGGCGCTTCCCACCACCACAAGACCGAGAGTGACCGACCCGGCCCACCTCAGCAGCCCGGAGGATCCTGATGCCGATTTCACGGTTCGACTTCCTAACGGCGGATCTTGTTTGGAGAAGGAATCGAGTTTGTCCAAGATTCGACCGAACCGGGCCTCATCCACCGCTTTGAGACGTTGATGATCGGAGGGGTTCAACCGGCCTTGGGCCAGGTCGAGATCCAATTCGGACAACGAGTTCAGGAGGGTCTGTTTTTCAATCTCGAGGTCGATCCGCTCTTGATTCATGGATGCTTCGAGGCCCATGGGAATCGGATGGGCATCCTTGTTCCATAGAGGGTAAGCCAATATAAGGATGACGGCGATGAGGATGAGGCCGGCTGTAAGGGCGAATACGAGCATGGATGGGGTACCCGATTAATCTCCCCGGGTTTGCAACTCCTCTTCGATGCGTTTGCGGAGGCGGTCATCGATGGGCGGCGGGTCTTCGTGTTTTACGGCGGCTGTTTGTGCGACCCATCGTGCCACGGTTCGGTAGAGGAAAATCCCGCCGATGCCCAACAGGACAAAGGGGCCGGCCCACAGGATCCAGTTCAATCCGCTCTTTCTCGGCGTCAGGAGAATATAATCTCCGTACCGACTCAGGAAATAGGCCCGTATCTGATCGGGCGAATCGCCTTCGAGCAGTTTTTCCTTGATGAGATCGCGCATCTGCTGCGCCAATTCCGCCTGCGATTCCCAGATGGATTCGTTCTGGCAGATTGTGCAGCGGAGTGTTTTGGCGATGTCGCGCACCTGTAGATCGATCTGCTGCTCTTCGACCGTTGCACCCAGGACGGCGGGCAGAGGGCTCGAGAGCAGCAGGAGCATAGGAAGAATGAACGCGATCGGGGCTTTCTTCATGAACGGGAGATGGAGCGTCCTTCCAGCAAGGGCTGTAGGACATCGTCGGCCAAGTGGGCGTAGCCGGGACCCACCAGCGGGCCGACGTACTTGTAGCGGATGATGCCCTGCCGGTCGATCACAAAGGTCTCCGGAACACCGTAGACGCCGTAGTCGATTGCGATCGTTCCCTTCAGATCCCGCACGTGGTCGAAGTTGCTGCCGTACATCTTCAGGTATTGCTGGGCATCTTCCAGACGATCTTGATAATCGATCCCCAGCATCACAAAATCCGAGCGCTGACTGAATCGTCGATTGAGGGCCAAAAGATTTTCCTGTTCCGTGCGGCATTCCAGACACCAAGAGGCCCAGAAATTCACGAGGACCACCTTGCCTTGAAAGCGGTTCAAGGACAGAATTTCTCCGGTGCGAACCTCCGGCCCGGAAAACGTCGCTGCAGGGGTGCCGATCAGGACGGTCGGAATCGCCCTGGGGTCGCCCCACAGTCCTTTATAGAAAAGAGCCAGGAGTCCCGCCAACGCGATGACGAGAATAAAATGCCAGATTTTCATCCGGACACCTTTGTCTTCGGCCTGAAAATGTTGAGGATGACCCCCAATCCCATGATGCCGCCCCCGATCCAGACCAGCAGAACAAGCGGGTTGATGAGCGCCCGGACCGTCACGCTGTCCGATCCGACATCGGGCATAGTCAGAAAAATATGTCCCAGATGGATGGTATAGAGGGCGGCCTCCGTCGTTGGGGTCTCGGACACGGGATAAATGCGTTTTTGAGGTTTGAGGACCGTAAGCAGTCGGTCGCCCTTGTAAACCTCGAAGAGACCCTCCTGGGCTGTCCAATTCGCTCCCGAGACCTCATGCAGCCCGACCATTTTGATCGTGTAGTTTTTTAACTGGATGGTGTCGCCGATCCGCATCGGAACCACCTTCTCAACCTGGTAGATGGTGGAGGCGATGATGCCGACGACCATGATCAGCACGCCCAGATGGGTGACAAGACCTGCAGAACGTCTCTGATTGTTCGTGAACCCCTGATAAAAACCGATCAGGTAATTGGTCTCATGGCGGCGGGCCCAAAGGGCCGAGACCTTTCCAAAGTCCACAAAAATGGTCGTGGAGACAAAGGAGACGACCAAGGCGCCCGCCACTCCGAACACCGTTCGGATTCCGATAAGCCACGCAACGGCGGTCATTCCAACGGCCACGAACGCGGCGGGGAGAAAGTTCTTTTTAAGATTGTCCAACGAGGCCTTTCGCCATGCGATGGAGGGACCGATTCCCATCATCAGAAGCAGACCGAGCGCCACCGGCATAAAAACGGCGTTGTAATAAGGGGGGCCGACGCTGACCTTCGCCGTCTTGAGCGTCTCGACCAGAAGGGGGTAGAGGGTTCCCAGAAAAACGGTCGCCGCGGCGACGAGGAAGAAAAGGTTGTTAAAGAGAAAGACGGACTCTTTTGAAACGACCGAGTCCATCTCAATCTGGCTCCGGAGCCTGCCCGAACGGGCAATCAGCGTTCCGAAACCCAACGACATCATGACGGCCAGGAAGACCAAGATGTACAGTCCTCGTCCGGGATCGGTTGCAAAGGAATGAACCGACGAGAGAACCCCGCTGCGGACTAAAAAGGTTCCGATCAACGAGAGGGAAAAGGTCACGATGATGAGAAAAAGGTTCCAGACCTTGAACATCTTCCTCTTCTCCTGGACCATGACGGAATGCAGGAAGGCGGTGCCGACCAACCAAGGCATGAAGGAGGCATTTTCGACCGGGTCCCACCCCCAATATCCGCCCCAGCCCAGCTCATAGTACGCCCAGTACCCGCCCATGAGGATGCCCGTCGTCAGAGAAATCCAGGCAAACAGCGTCCACCGTTGCGTGACTTTTATCCATTCCTCCCCCAGCCGTCCGGAAAAGAGGGCCGACATGGCGAAAGCGAATGGGATCGAGAAGCCGACGTAGCCGAGGTAGAGCATCGGAGGATGAACGACCATCGCGGGATCCTGAAGAAGCGGATTGAGGTCTCGTCCGTCCGGCGGGACCGGATAGAGACGTTCGAAAGGATTGGATAGAAAAACGATCATGCTCAGGAATCCGAACATGATCAACGATTGGATCGACAAAAGATACGGCATGATGACGGGTTGGGTTCTCCAGTGCAGCCAGACCGCGAGGGTGCTGTAGGCCGTCAGGATCCAGACCCAAAGCATCAGAGATCCTTCGTGGCCTCCCCACAGACCCGCCACTTTGTAGAAGACCGGGAGTTTGCTGTTGGAGGTGGCCATCACGTATTTTACGGAGTAGTCATTGGTCAGAAAAGAATAGATCAATGAAGCCATGCCGATCGAAACGAGAAAGAAATTCAGCGTTACGGCCTGACGGGCGACCCGAACCAAATCGGGACGGCCGGTTTTCAGGCCCACGATCGGGCTGACCATGGCGACGACCGAGAGAACCAAGGCCAGAACGACGGAAAAATGACCGATTTCAATAAACATCCGGTTTTCTTTCGCGGGGGTCGTTTATTGTTGTAGGGTTTTCAAGAGGTCTTTCTTGGGAAACTGCACCCCGGCTCGTTTCATTTCAATCGGCATATAATCCTCGGAATGTTTGGCCATGATCAGGTTGGAGTGAAACCGTTTTTGGGAATCCCAGAAACCCTCAACGACGGCCCCTTTGCCTTCCTTGAACAGGTCGGGCGGAATTCCTTCAAAGTCTACCGGGATTGCGGCCTCACCGTCCGTTAATGCAAAACTTAGTTTCAGCGTATTGGGGACGACCTGAAGGCTCCCTTTGACGACCATTCCTCCGACCCGGACCTTTTTGCCGTAATAGGCCGGCGAGAAAGAAACCACTTCGGATGGGGTGAAAAAATAGACTAAATTCTGTCCGAACTGCCCCAATCCCAGGTAAAGCAATCCTCCCGCGATCGCGATCAGGCTGAGAATCAGGCCGTATTTTTTTCTCTTACTCAAAGTCACCGACATCGGGTTCGTACTGCTTGGATTGTTTGATCTCATTATACAATAATCGGACACGCCGTTCCATCATAAAAAGAAAAAGGGCCAGGGGAATCATGACGAGATACGCTGCGATAATAAATCCATAGTTAGGAATCAGGTCGATGTCCTGAGCCACGAATTGTTGCGCGGTGTTATCCCACCGTCCGACCACGACCAGGGTCTTGAGTTCACGGAGGTCGTCCGTGTCGCTTCCTTGATAGTCGACCGGAACGCGCTGCCCCTTTCCCACGATGAAAAACAGCCTGTGGGAAGTGACGGGGTCTTTCCGAAGGCTTCCGGCCTCGATCATTCCCAACATGCGAACGGATTCGGCGGGATGATCTTTCAAGACCTGATCCGGGGTCAGAGGCCGCACGTCGCGGTTATAGCGCTGCGTTCCGACGGCGGCGATCCAGAGACCAACCAAAAGCAGTCCTCCCCAGCGGAGATACAATCCCTTCATCGCCCCGCGCTCACAAACGAACCTCCCCCAGCAGGCGGCCTTTCTTGGCCTCCAGAAGCTGCTGCAGGTAAAGCATCTGGGTGCGGACTCCCACCATATACGTGAAGAGCAGGTAGAAGCCCACCGACATGAAGATGAGGGGATAGAGCATAACGCTGGCGATCGCTATCCCGCGTTGGGAAATCGAAAGGGGCTGGTGCAGCGTGCGCCACCACTCCACAGAAAAATGAACGATCGGAAGGTCCACGGCTCCGACAATCGCCAGAATGGCGGCGTAGCGCGCCTCCCGTTCCTTCTCTTCGATAAATGTCCGCAACATGAGATAGCCGATCAGAATGAGCAGTAAAATGGTGAAGGAGACCAGGCGGGCGTCCCACGTCCACCAGGTGTTCCAGGTCGGTTTGCCCCAGACCGATCCGGTGAAGAGCGCCCCGGCCGTAAAAAAGACGCCGATGCCCGCGGTGGCATGGGCCATGTTGTCGACGATCGGGTCGCGCTTCCAGAGATACCACAGGCTGGCTATCGTCAAAACGCCGTAGGCCGCCATCGAGGTGCTGGCGAAGGGGACGTGGACGTACATGATCCGGACAACCTCGCCCTGGTACGAATCGGGCGGCGAGGCCACCAGGCCGAAGTAGAGGCCGATCGCGATGCAGACGGCTCCGGCCGCTCCAAACCAGCCTTCAAAACGTCGGATGTTACGGATGATGGACATGGTTGACTCAGTGATCCAGAATAAATTCAAACACCCAAAAGGAGACGATCGTAAAGATGACGTCAAAAATGATCAGCAACTGGATCCATGGCCGATAAAGGGCGGCGGATTCTCCCTGTAAGACGCCGCCCGTGGCTTCAACCGCGCCGATGAGGACCGGAACGATCAATGGCAGAAGCAGGATCGGAAGCATCACCTCACGGGCACGGATCTGGACCGTCATCGCCGAAAAAAGCGTGCCGACCGCCGAGATACCCAAGGTTCCAGCCACCAATATTAGCACAATGAGCGGAATCTTATCAAAGATATCCAGGTTGAAAAAAATCACGAACAGCGGAAACAGGATCACCTCGACGGTCAACATGAACAAGAAATTGCTCGCCAGCTTTCCCAGATAGATGGCCCCCCGTGGAATCGGGTTCATCTGGAGGTTTTCGAGGCAGTCGTTCTGCAGTTCGGCCGTGAAGGATTTGCCGAGGCCGATGATTCCGGTGAAGATGAAGGCGACCCACATGATCCCCGGCATCAGCTCCTCGGCCGTTTTCTGGTCCATCGAAAAGCTGAAGCTGAAGATGAGAATGACGATGAGCGCGAAAAAAAACATGGAGGAGATGTTCTCCCGGCTTCGCATCTCGCTGATCAGGTCTTTCCACGCAAGCCATCGGATCACGTTAAAAAAGTTCATGGGCGGCGACCAGATCCTTCACGGGGATTTCACGCAGCACTCCCTGATGCAGCACACCGGCCTTGCCGGCGACCTCGGCGGACTGAACCCGGTTGTGGGAGGTCATGAGAACGGCCGCACCCTGCGCGGTGCTCTCCCGGATGAAGTGGTTCATCATCGTCATCCCCCGTTCATCCAGGGACGAGTAAGGCTCGTCCATCAGAAGAACTTTGGGACGGATCAGCATTGCCTTGGCGATCGAGAGCCGCTTTTTCATTCCCTCGGAAAAGGAACGGATCTTGAAGGCCGCGAAGGCTCCGATCCCGACCCGATCCAACGTGACCTTGATCTCATGAGTGGTCGGGACCCGTCCGCGAAGCCCCAGGGCGAAGCGGATGTTTTCCACGGCGTCGAGCTCGCTGTACAGGTACGACCCGTGGGCGATCATCAGTAGAATTTCACGGACCTGATTCCGATTCCGGATTCCGTCATAACCCATCATTTCGAACCGGCCCGAGGACGGCTTCTGCAGCGTCGCCAAAACCTTTAACAGCGTGGTCTTCCCGGCGCCGTTCGGTCCGAACAACGCAAAGCATTCTCCCGACGCCACCTCGAATGAAACGTTCTTCAAAACCTGGTAATGACGGTACGATTTGCTGAGTTGTATTCCTCGGATCGCGGACATGATTGGGTTCATCCCGTCGGCGCAAATCAAATGTGTAACGATACTTTAATCTCGGCCGGTTTGTCAATGACGGGAAAGACGGCCCCACGGATCATTCTTTATCGGACTCTCAGCGCGCCGCTGCCCAGGAGGTATTTAAGGTCGTCGTCTTCGAATCGGAGGCCGCCGCCGATGAAGCCGGTGTCGAGCTTCCGGTTGAGGTAGTTGTCGTAGCCGCCTTGGACGAAGAGGTATTTGAAGAAGGTGTAGCCGGCCGTGGTCTTGATGTGAGGATGCGGGTTCAGCGGATCATCGCTGTTGAAATCCCAAATATCCGCGCTGAGCTTCAGGGCGTCATTGAAGAGATAGAGATCGGCGCCCCCGCCGAAGCTGTTTTCCATCAGCCCGACCCGCAGGGCCAGATCCGAGAACCGGCGGCCGAACTCGGCGCTGAACTTCAAGCGGTGCTGGGTTTCATACTGCGTCACGGGGCCGTTGTTATCGAACTGCGTGATGGTTTTGATGACCCGTCCCCGGGGATCGTCCACCAGCTCCAATAGATAAAATTTGTCTTCTCGGGGCTGGAGTTGAACCGAAAAGTAACCTTTGTTTTCGTGAGTGTCAAGTTGGTACTCGTTGCGGAATCCGATCGTGGTTTTGAACCGCTCGATGCGGTTCACGGCGTTGCCGAAGCCCTCGAGGGCCGTGGTGATCTGATCGTAGGCCTTGTCATCGGTGAAGAGCTTCCCGATCGTGCCCTCTCCTTTTTCGACCTTCTGCGTGATATTGTTCAACCCTTGAAGGGCCGAGTCCAGCTTGTTGTACACGTCGTCGTTCTGAACGAGTTTTCCCAATGTCCCTTCGCCTTTTTCAACCTTGGTCGCGATCGCCTCCAGTTTTTCGGAGGTGCGATTGAGACTTTCCATCAACTTGGGCAGGTCCGTTTTGAGCGATGCACTGACGTCCTGAATGTTGGCAACGGCCTTGGTAAAATTCTCGCGGTTGTCTTTCACCGCGCCGCTGAGGTTGTGGCTCAGATCGCGGATGTTGGCCACGATCTCCTTCATCGATGTCTCGCCTTCCTTCGTTCCGAGCGCTTCGCGCAGGGAGGCGCTGACCGCCTTGATGTCGGTCGCAATACTGCTAAATTGGTTGATCAGCCGGTCCAAATCGGCCACCTGTTCGCTCTGGGGAATGCTATCGCCGTCCTTCAGATAACCCTCTTCTTTTCCCGGAACGAGTTCGAGGTACTTATCTCCCAGGAGTCCGGTGGCGCGGACGGCTGCCTGGGTTCCTTTGCGAAGTTTGATGTCCGGATTGATCCTCAAGGTGACCTTCGCCTGTCCGTCCAGCAGCGTGATCGTTTCAACTTGGCCCACCTCTACCCCGGCGACCCGGATCTTGGATTTGGTATCCAGCCCCGCCACGGTGTCGAAAAGCGCGAAAATGCGATAGCCGGCTTCGGTGCCAAAACGATAGCCGCCCACCTTAAACGTCATATAGGTCAGGATGAGAACCCCGAGCAGAACCACCAGTCCAACTCGGGCTTCGGTGCTCAAGCGCATAATAGTGGCGGTGTCCTTTCTATTCTATGGGTAGGGGCTCCCGTTGCCCCCTCCATCGGCCAAAGCCGAATGGAGCTTCCCCCCTCTCGCTCGCCGTGCTCGTTGGGTTACCACCTGCAGAGAGGACGAGCCGGAGGATCCTTCCGGAAAATACCTAAACCGTCATAATCGGCCCGACCGAGCTGCCGGTGACAAATTGATGAACGATCGGATTGTCGCTGTTCTTGATTTGGTCCGGCGTTCCCACGGCCTGGATTTTCCCCTGGTACAGCATGGCGATGCGGTCCGCGATTTTGTACGCGCTGGTCATATCGTGGGTAATGGCCACTCCCGTCACCTGAAGGCGGCGCTTCATCTCAAGGATCAGCTCGTTGATCGCGTCCGCCATGATTGGGTCCAGTCCGGTCGTCGGCTCATCGTACAGCAGGATTTCCGGTTCCATCGCCAGCGCCCGGGCGAGTCCGACCCGCTTTTTCATTCCACCGGAGAGGTCGGCCGGCATTCGGTCTTCGACCCCTCGGAGTCCGACCATCCCCAACTTCTCGGTCGCGATCCGCCGGATTTCGTCGTCCGTCATCAGGGTTTTCTGGCGCAGCGAAAAACCGATATTTTCCCACACCGAGAGAGAGTCAAACAGCGCGGCGTATTGAAAGAGCATCCCGAATTTCTTTCGCAGCTCATCCAACGCGCGCTCCTTCAACGTGGAGAGATCCTGTCCGGCGACGATGACCTTTCCGCGATCCGGCTTCATCAGCCCGATGATGTGTTTGAGGATCACGCTCTTTCCGCTTCCGCTCCCGCCGATGATCACCATCGTCTCGCCGCGTTCGATCGTGAGCGTGACGCCTTGGAGCACGCGATTGTCCGCGAAGGATTTGTAGACGTCCACAAGCTGAATAATCGGTTCGCCCACGACGTTCCTTCTTATTAGAACAGCATCGAGGTCAGAAAATAGTCCGAGATCAGGATCAGCATGGAGGAGATGACGACCGCGCCGGTCGTGGCCTTGCCCACGCCTTCCGCGCCTCCCTGGGTGTTGAATCCTTTATAACAACTGATCGTCGCGATGATCATCCCGAACACGAAGGCCTTGAGCAAGCCGCCGAAGATGTCATCGTATTCCAGATAATCGGTGGTGCGTCGCATGTAGACGACCGGGTTGACGTCGAGCATCTGGACGGCGACTAAATAGCCGCCGGCGATCCCGATGGCGTCCGCGAAGATCGTCAGGATCGGCAGCATCAACATCCCGGCCAGCAACCTCGGCACGACCAGGTATTTGATCGGGTTCGTGGCCATGGTGCTGAGGGCGTCGATCTGTTCGGTGACCCGCATCGTCCCGAGCTCGGCCGCCATGGCCGCGCCGGCCCGGCCGGCAACGATCAAGGCCGTGAGGACCGGCCCGAGCTCGCGGGTCATCGATAGGGCTACGACGGTTCCGACCAGGCTCTCGGCATTGAACCGTTTGAAGCCGGTGTGGCTTTGAAGGGCCAGCACCATGCCGGTCGAAACGGCCGTAATCAGGACGACCGGAACCGAACGGACGCCGACCTCCTCCATCTGCTTCAGGATGTTCCGAAATCCGAGCGGGGGACGCAGAGACCATTTCACCGTTCTCAAAAAAAGCACGGACACATTTCCGACCTCTTCGATGAATTTCGTCGTCCGGGAGCCGATCAGTTCAAGCCACCTCATGAGGGATCGACTCCGTTACGATAAAGACGGGGCACCCGGTGATTGACGGCACACAGGATTTCATACGGGATGGTTCCGAGCTGCCGGGCAAGTTCGTCGGCCCAAAGGGACTCGGATCCCTGAGCGCCGATCAGGACGGCTTCCTCTCCGGTCCTTGCGGCCGGCAGAGCCGTGACGTCCACCACAGTCATGTCCATGCAGACCCGTCCGATGACCGGAATGCGTCGCCCGCCGATCAGCACCTGTCCCCGGTTCGACCAGGCGCGGCTGTAGCCGTCGGCATAGCCGATCGGCAGGACAGCGATCAGGCTTTCCCGGGGCGTGGTGAATGTGCGACCATAGCTGATCGGCGTCCCGGCCGGGACGCGTTTTAGATGAATGATTTTCGTTTTCAGGGTCATCACGGGCTTAATCGGGGTGGTATCCACCGCGGAAGATGCAGGAGCGTAGCCGTATAACACGATGCCGGGCCTCACCAGGTTGAACCAGGCGCGTTCCAGGCCCACGATCGCGGCGCTGTTCGACATATGGAGCAACGGGATATTAAGACCGAGCGATTCGATCGTGCGCCGAACGTTTTCGAAGCGCTCGATCTGATCTTCGGCCGATCGGCAATCGGTCAGTTCATCGTCGGAAAAATGGGACATCAACCCAAGGATCTCGATTTTTTTAACGGCGCGGGCCCGTTCGATGAAGGGCCCAATCTCATGATCCAACAATCCCAGTCGGCCCATGCCGGTATCAATTTTAAGATGGACACCGATGGGACGGGGGGCTTTTTGCGCCAGTCGTTTTAAGGGTTCCAGTTGATCCGGGTGGGAAATCACCGGGGTGAGATTGTGTTTCAAGAATCCTTCGCTTTCTTCAGGGAGAAAACCGCCCATGACCAGAATCGGCACGGTAATCCCGGCCCGTCGAATTTGTACGCCCTCTTCGATGAACGCGACGCCCAATCCCCGGACATTTTCGGACACGGCGGCCTGCGAGATTGGAACGATGCCGTGACCGTAGGCATTGGCCTTCACCACCGCCAGAATCCCGCGATGCGAACCGATTCGTTCACGGACCCAGCGGAGATTCTGGCGGAAGGCCGCCAGGTCGATTTCGGCCACGGTGGGATGGGGCGGTTGGACCGCGAGTGCTTTTTTCAGCGTTTTGGCGAGCGTCACGGACCCTCCGCCCCCTGGGAACCCCGGGTGGCCGTGGCCGCCTCGATCTTCGACCGTGTCTCATTGTGTTGCTGTGCGAAGCCCGGCAGTTCCGATCCGGCGGCGGTTTCGGCCCGACGCGACGCGGCCTGGGCCCGGCCCGGTTGCCCGAGGGTTAAGAGAAGAAGGGCACGGGTGTCCTCATAAAACGCGCGGTGTTGTGGATCGTTCGCCAAGGCCCGGTCGATCCGTTCCCCGGCTTCGGCCAGGTGGGTCCCCTGTGCGATATAAATCCAGGCCAGGTTGTTGTTGGCCATGGGATGGTTCGGATCGTGGCGCAACACGCGTTGGTACATTTTTTCGGCGGAGGCGTACTGTTCCTGGTGAGCATACACATTTCCCAAATCGGCCAGCGCGGGTAAAAAGTCCGGATCTTGCGCCAGAGCGGCCTGATATTGCTTCTCGGCCGCGTCCCAATCTTTTTGCGATTCATAACTTACGCCGAGTTGCACATGTTCTTCGGGGGTCAACGGGTCGTGGAGAACGACGATCCGCGGCAGGGATCCGCAACCCCCCATTGCGAAAAGAAGTCCCAGTCCGAGCAGCGTTTGGATGGTGCTGTTCATGGGTGTTATGAGGTCACCTCCTGTGGAAGAACCAGCAGGCTCCAGTTGCCCGTTTTGGACCATGCCCTCAAGAAGACCTCGACCGGCATCTTTTCATAGGCGCGTTCCCCGGAGTGGACGATGACCATGGAGTGAATTCCATCGTAGCCGGTGACGACGACAAAATGGCCCTGCGGGAAAACGACCCATCTTAAATTGAGAAAGACGATTAAGGGCTGGTTTTTGCGTAAATGAAGGCGGAGATCCTCCAGACTGCCGGCGTAAGAGGAGACGGCGAGACCTCGCTTTTGCGCGGCCCGTTCGAGGTCGATGGGCAAACTGCCTTTTACCTTTTCGAGTTGAACCTCGCGCGTGATTTCTTCCAGCGAGACCGGATGACGCCAGTACGCCAAGAGGCTTGCGACGGCCGCCGGTCCGCATCCCAGTTCTTCTTGGGGATAAAATGGAACGCCGGTGATCAGTAATGTTTCGGCGGGCGGGGATTCGGAAAATGCCGTGCGTCCATCCGCAAAAAACAACAGCGTCAGGATTCCGACGATCAGGGTTTCTGTTAATGATGAATGGTAGCGCAACCGATGCCACGCAGGGAAGTTGTCTGTATGATTAGGGGCTCGCTTCGCTTCCCCTCCGGCTATCTACTTCGTGATAATGATCTTGTGGCCCGTCAACTGCAGAAGGATCACCACCAGGATCGCGATCACCAGCACCAAAACGACCGTCCCGAGGGCATCCCCTCCCGGTTGTAAAGCGTCTAATTGAGTTGCGATCTCGTGAGCCTGTTGGTCTGAGAGTTGATCCAAGCGCGACGTTATTTCTTCCGGGGTCAGTCCAAGATCGGCCAGACGTTGGCCGATGATCCGGGATTCCAGGACGGCTTGGATTTTTTTGATCGAACTCTCTCGATCCGGTCCGGGGATCCCCATGTCCAAGGTTGCCTCGGAGGGAAGAAGGGCGGCCGAGGCTCCCTGTGTTTCAACCGCGAGGCTGAAGGTCGTGACAACCAGCATCCAAACGATCAGAAAACGAAGTCGAGTGAGAAACAACGGAAACATGAACGATACCTCCGTTCCCTAGGTCTTTTCCAGAATCTCGCTTTCCTTATGTTTAATGATTTCATCGATTTTCTTGATGAATTCATCGGTTAACTTCTGGATCTCGTCCTGAAACTTTCGGAGGGCATCCTCGCTCAATGAGCCGGACTTCTGTTGGTTTTTAAGCTCTTCGTTTCCATCCCGACGAAAGTTTCGAATGGCGACCTTGGAATCCTCACCCATTTTTTTGCAATGCTTGACCAGATCCCTGCGTCGTTCTTCGGTCAAGGGAGGAATATTGATCCGGACGACCTTGCCGTCGTTGTTGGGTGTGAGGCCCAGATCGGAAGACAGGATGGCCTTCTCAATCTCGACGATGAGGTTCGGTTCCCAGGGCTGGATGGCGATCAATCGGTTCTCAGGAACAGACAGAGCAGCCACCTGGCGTAACGGGGTCGGCGTGCCGTAATAATCCACCTTGACATTGTCCAACAACGCCAACGAGGCTCGCCCGGTTCGCACGCCGGCCAACTCTTTACGAAGATGTTCGGCGGCGCCTTCCATCTTTTCCTTAACGGTTTTTTTGATATCTGCCGACATATAAGTCGCTCGCGGCCGTGGGTTAAAGCGTTTTTCGGACGATGGTGCCGACCTTATGTCCGAGAACGATCCGTTTGATGTTTCCGGTTTCTTTCAGGTTGAATACGATTAACGGCAGGCTGTGGTCCATGCAGAGGGTGACGGCCGTCGCGTCCATGACCCGGAGGTCTTTTTCAATGACTTGAAAGAAGGTCAGCTCGTCATACCGTTTCGCTTTGGGATGCTTCATCGGATCGGCGTCATAAATGCCGGCCACTTTGGTCCCTTTTAGGATGACTTGCGCGCCGACTTCCATGGCGCGGAGCGCCGCCGCGGTATCGGTCGAAAAATACGGGTTGCCGGTCCCTCCCGCAAAAATGACGACCCGTTTCTTCTCCAGATGCCGAATGGCCCTCCGGCGAATGTAACTTTCGGCCAATTGCCGCATCTCGATGGCCGACTGCACGCGGGTGAACACGCCTTTGCGTTCGAGGGTATTCTGGAGCGCCAGCGCGTTCAGGACCGTGGCCAGCATGCCCATGTAATCGGCGGAGGAACGCTCCATTCCCCCGGCGCTTGCGGCCAGTCCACGGAAGATGTTGCCGCCCCCGATCACGACGGCCACTTCAACGCCCAGATCATGGATGTCCTTGATTTCGGAAGAAACGGCGTCGATGACTTTCGGATCGATGCCGTAGCCTTGATCTCCGGCCAGAACCTCGCCGCTGATCTTCAATAGCACCCGCTGGTATTTCGGCGCAGTCATTCCTCGACGATCTCACCTAGGCGAAACCGCGTAAATCGGCGAACGGAGATATTCTCGCCGAGCTTGGCGATTTTCTGACCGAGAAGGTCTTTGATCGTGATTGCGGGGTCCTTGACGAAGGGTTGCTCCAGCAGGCAGAGCTCGGTGTATAATTTCTCAAGGCGGCCGGCGATGATTTTGTCCAGAACGGCCGCGGGTTTCCCGCTCTCCTTCGCTTGGGCTAAAAATATCTCTTTCTCTTTTTCCAGGACCGCGGCGGGAATGTCTTCCCGCTTGAGGTACTGCGGGTCGGCCGCGGCGATATGCATGGCCAGGTCCCGGGCCAACTCCTGGAAATCATCCGTTTTGGCGACGAAATCGGTCTCGCAATTGACTTCGAGGAGAACGCCGAGTTTATTGCCGGCGTGGATATAGGAGACGATCAGACCGTCGTTGGTGGCGCGACCGGCTTTTTTCTGAGCCGTGGCCAGGCCTTTCTGCCTCAAAAAATCGATGGCCTTCGCAACGTCTCCTCCCGATTGGGTCAGAGCTTTCTGACAGTCCAGAATGCCGGCGCCGGTTTTTTCGCGCAGGTCCTTCACCTGTGTCGCATCAATGGACATTATCCGCCTCCACAATTCCTTCGGTCGGCCCCCCGGCGGCAGCCGCGATCGGTATCTCGGGCAAGTTCCTCTCGGCCAAGGAGGCCGCGCCCGCCGTTTCCGGTGGAGGGTTTTTCCTGGCGCGGAGCTGCAGCCCTTCTACGGCGGCGTCCGCAATGCGGGTGGTGATGAGTTTGATCGCGCGGAGCGCGTCGTCGTTTCCCGGGATGATCAGGTCGGCGTCCTCCGGATCGCAGTTCGTATCCAAAATGGCGATGACGGGGATATCAAGGCGCTTGGCTTCCTGAACCGCGATATGCTCTTTCTTGGTGTCAATAATAAACACCGCTCCCGGGAGGGTCGTCATTTCCTTGATCCCGCTGAGATATTTTTCCAACTTCATCCGATCCTTTTCGAGATTCGCGACTTCCTTTTTCGTGAGGCGGTCGTGGGTGCCGTCCGTCCGCGCGGCTTCCAGTTTTTTCAGACGGTCGATGTTTTTGCGGATGGTCTGGAAATTGGTCAGCATCCCTCCAAGCCAACGCTGATTGACATAGAACATCTGACTGCGCTTGGACTCGGTCTCGACCACCTCCTGAGCCTGGCGTTTCGTGCCGACGAAGAGAATGGACCGTCCTTCCGCGACGGTCTGTTTGACAAACTCATACGCCGTCAGAAACCGCTTTATCGTTTTCTGGAGATCGATGATGTAAATCCCGTTGCGTTCCCCGAAGATGTATTTTTTCATCTTGGGGTTCCAACGTTTTGTTTGGTGGCCGAAGTGAACCCCGGCCTCCAAGAGTTCTTTCATTGAAATCACGGACATGAAAACCTCCTTTGTGGTTGATCCTCCGCCCGTCTGTCCGTTCGGATCGTCCGACCGCATACAGGCGGACACCACTCCGAACGCCGATTTCTCTTGTCGAGCGAGAAACGGTCGGGCGTGTGAAATGAGTTACATCAAACCCTTCGAAAAATAACATATTAAAGATCGATTTGCAAGAAAAAAGGTGGACCTATCATCTAAGGGAGGTTAGGACCGGTAGGCCGTATTGATACGGATGTATTCGTCCGAAAGATCGCAGGTCCACGCGGTGGCCGAGGCCGTACCGGTATGGAGTTCGATTGTCAGGACAAAGAACGGCTTTTTGAGCACACGGGCGGCCTTCCGTTCGGCCGCTTTACCCAAACCAGTCCCGTTTCTAACCATAGGAGCATGGTTGAAGAAAATATCAATTCGGGAAGGATCCAGTTCAACTCCCGCCGCCCCGATGGCCGCCATGATTCTTCCCCAGTTGGCGTCCGCTCCGAAGAAAGCGGTCTTGACCAGGTTGGAATTGGCCACGCGCATCGCGATTGTTTTCGCCCCTTCCGGGTCGACGGCGCCCCTGACATGGATTTCGATCAATTTGGTGGCGCCCTCGCCATCTTGGACGATCATCCGCGCCAGTTGGAGACAGACCGCGTCCAGGGCGGTCTGGAATTTTAATCGGGCGCTTTCGGATCGTTTGAGATCCGGGTTCCCGGCCCGGCCGTTGGCCAGGCAGATCACCGTGTCGTTCGTGCTGGTGTCCCCATCCACCGTGATCATATTGAAGGAGCGGTTTGCGGCGGATGTCAACATCGTCCGGAGGAGGAAGGGTTCGATGCTCAGGTCGGTTGTCAGGAAGGCAAGCATCGTGGCCATGTTGGGATGAATCATTCCGGAGCCTTTTGCAATCCCCCCTACAGTAACCCACCCCTTCCCGATCTTGAAGCGGACGGCCGCCTCTTTGGGTTTGGTATCGGTGGTCATGATGGCCCGTGCGGCGCTTCGACTGCCTTGACCATTGAGTGTTTTCACCAATTTTGGAATGCCGGTGCGGAAGGCCTCCAAGGGGAACGGTTCTCCGATGACGCCGGTCGACGCCACAGCGACCAGTTCGGGCGCGAAACCGAGATATCGGGCGACCCGCTCGGTCATCTCCCGCGCGGCGGCTTCTCCCTGGGATCCGGTGCACGCGTTGGCATTGCCGGAATTGGCCACGATGGCTTGAAGTCGGCCGGACCGGATGTGTTCCTGGGTTAGACGAACGGGGGCGGCAGCGACCCGGTTGGTCGTGAAAAGGCCGGCGGCCGTACAGGGATTTTTTGAAAAAATTAAGGCCAGATCGGGTTCGTTGATTTTTTTGATCCCGCTATGGACTCCCGAAGCCAGAAATCCAGGGACGGCCGTAATACCGCCTTTCACCGCTTTCATCACATGATCCATGTTGGTATCCTAGACCTCGCTGTTCTACGGAAACAGTCCCGGGGCCGTGAGTCCCAGGGATTCTTCATAACCCATCATCAGGTTCATGTTTTGAACAGCCTGGCCGGCCGCTCCTTTGACCAGGTTGTCGATGGCCGTGACGACGACGAGGGTCGCCGCCCCGCGATCCGCGTGTCCATCGGCCACCAGACCGATGTGACAGTCGTTTGACCCCTGCACGTTTCGCGTATTGGGCAGTTCGCCCGACGGAAGAACTTGGACGAACGGTTCTCTTTTATAGAAGTCCTGGTAGAGTTTCAGAACGGCGTCGGTTTCGTTCGGTTTCGTGAGCTTCACGTAAATCGTCGACAGGATTCCTCGGTTGATCGGCACCAGATGGGGTGTAAAGGTTACCGTTACCCTTTTTTTAATCAACCCGGACAGCTCCTGCTCGATCTCGGGCCGGTGCCGATGCCGGCCGATGCTGTACGCCGATACGGCCTCGTGGGCCTCCGGAAAATGGTAGGGCAGCCCCGGGCTCCGTCCGGCCCCGGAAATCCCGGATTTTGCATCGATGATGATGTGGCCGGCATCGATCAGGGGCTTTCGGAACAACGGAAGAAGCCCGAGAAGAGCGCCGGTCGGGTAGCAGCCCGGGTTGGCCACGAGTCGGGCGGATTTGATCGCATTCCGGTGGAGTTCGGGCAGACCGTAGCGGGTTTTCGCCAGCAGTCCGGGATACAGATGGGGCGTCTTATACCATCTCTCGTAGACTTTCGGGTCTTTTAATCGGAAATCGGCGCTGAGGTCGATCACCCGTTTCTTCTCTTGAATCAGCCGGGCCGCGACCGGCATCGCGGTCGTGTGCGGCAGCGCCAGGAAAAACAGGTCGGCTTTGTCGATCAGGCGGTCCAGATTCAACGGTTCCAGGGCCAGCGACATCCGCCCTTTGAGATTCGGAAAGACTTTGTCGATCGGCTGGCCGGCCGACTGTTCCGAAGTGGCCGCGGCCAGTGTGACGTCGGGATGCTGGCTGAGAATCCGGAGTAACTCTCCGCCGGTATAGCCGCCGGCGCCGAGTACGGCAACCTTGAACATGATATCGCCTCCCTGGTTCGCTTTCGAAAAAGGGGAAATAAAAAAGGGGCCCTGCGGCCCCTTTTCAATTCAACGTTACCCTTAACGTTTGGAATACTGGAACCGCCGCCGCGCGCCTTTCTGGCCGTACTTTTTACGCTCCTTCACGCGGGAATCGCGGGTCAGCAGGCCTTCCTTCTTCAAAGGCTCACGCAGTGCGCCGTTGATCTGAAGCAGGGCCTTGGCGATCCCGTGCCGCACCGCACCGGCTTGGCCCATCTCGCCTCCCCCCTGCACATTGACGGCCGCATTGAACTTCCCGGTCGTGCTGGTCACCTGAAAAGGCTGGAGGACCTGAATCCGGTGAATCTCCCGTGGGAAATAATTTTCCAGGGGCCGATCGTTGATCAGGATCTGGCCCGTACCGGGTTTCAACTGGACGCGCGCGATGGCGTTTTTTCGTTTTCCGGTGGCTGCGATCATGCCGGTGGTGTTCATCCGTTTCTCCTTGTTCCGGCCACTTCCAGAGCTTGAAGCGACTGGGCTTTATGAGGATGTTCCGGACCGGCGTACACCCTCAGTTTCTTGATCATGGCTCGGCCTAATTTGGTTTTGGGCAACATGCCCTGAATGGCCCAGCGGACCAGACGATCGGGCCGCTCGTTTAAAAGTTTGCCGGCAGTGGTGGATTTAAATCCGCCGGGATAATCCGAATGGTGGGCATAAACCTTGCTCACGAGTTTGTCCCCCGTGAGCTGGATTCCTGCGGCATTCACGATCACAACGTGATCGCCGCAGTCCACATGGGGTGTAAAGGTCGGTTTGTGCTTGCCCCGGAGGATCGAAGCCACCTCGGAGGCCAGACGACCCAAAATTTTGTTTTGGGCATCCACCAGGTACCAGGCTCGGTTGAAATCTTTTTTCTTGGCTGAAACCGTTTTCATGACATCCCCGATTCAATTAAAAACATTTAATCATAAAATAAAGTTATTCCGCATGTCAAGTGTAATTAATCGTGTTTCATCAGCCTCTCTTAAACAACTCGATATTGACGCCGATAAATCCACCGGTGGCGCCGCCCGAACCGGCGCCGATGATGAAGGCGTAGGGTCCGCCCAGCCACAGGGCCAGCGCGCCGCCGATAAACATGCCCACCAATACGCAAATAAAGAATCGACGGGCGTCCAAGGTCGAAATAAATCCCCCGAGGATGATTCCGAGGAACGTTCCCATAACCGTAAGAACAGGCCCTCCGAGGTTTAAACCAATCACGGCACCGGTCGTTCCCATGATGATCGAGCCCACGATCAGGTCGGTGGTAATCCTGAATGTTTTTGGATCGGACATCCATTCAGGCATGGAAGATCCGTTCTTTTGAACGTTCAATTAGGTCGTCTTCCTCATCCTCATCGTCATCGTCTTCTTCATCTTCTCCTCCGCCGTTTTCCGCTTCATTCGGTACATCCTCCTCATCGTCCTCATCCTCCTCCTCGTCACCGTTTGTGTTGGAACACCCGGTCAATAGACCCACGAGGATAAGGAAAATGAGGTCCATCGAATACGCACTTTTCATGAGATAATCTGTCCCCATAGTATACGAACGGGCAACTGGCTTGTTAGATGAAACCCATGTTAACAAGCCGCATGATAATAATCAATGCATAGACGATCGATCGTCAGCGGGATATGAGACCCGCGGTTGCACCCTTTGGGATGGTGTGTTAGACTCAAAGTCACATGGAGCGCACCTATCGGCATATCCATCTCATCGCGATCTGTGGAACCGGAATGGCCGCATTGGCCCGGATGCTCAAGGTGGCCGGTCACCGGGTGACCGGCTCGGACGCGAATGTCTATCCCCCGATGAGCACGATGCTGGAACGGCAGGGTATTCCTTGCCGGATTGGATTCCGCCCCGAAAATATCGAACCCGATACCGACCTGGTTGTGATCGGCAACGCGGTATCAAACACCAATCCGGAGGTCCGGGCCGTTCTGGATCGCGGAATCCCGTACCGTTCCTTTCCGCAGGCTCTGGCCGAATTCTTTCTTGTGGACCGCACCCCGGTCGTGATTGCCGGAACCCACGGCAAGACGACGACATCGGCGCTCATGGCCTGGGTGCTGGAATGCGCGGAGTTCGATCCCGGTTTCTTGATCGGCGGCTGGGTGAAGAATTTTGACGCAAACAGCCGTCCGGGCACGGGCCGTTATTTCGTTGTGGAGGGAGATGAATACGACACGGCCTTCTTCGACAAGGGCCCTAAATTTCTTCACTACCGTCCCCACGCGGCGATCCTGACCAGCATCGAATTTGATCACGGAGACATCTACAACAGCCTCGACGAGATTCAGGCGGCCTTTCGGAGCTTCGTCCGGTTGATTCCATCCGACGGGATCCTTCTGGCGGCGGACGGCGATCCGAGGGTCCGTGAAGTGACCCGGGACCTGTCTTGTCCGGTATCTACCTATGGTTTGAATTCATCGTCGGTATGGTATCCCGACCGGGTGCGGTTCGACACCAATGGAGTTTCCTTCCATGTGAGAAACGGTCGGCGAGACCTGGGCCTGTTTCACAGCGCGATGGTGGGCCGCCACAATCTGGTCAATGCGTTGGCCGTGATCGGGCTGGCCTCGGTTTTGGGGTTGTCTCCGGAGATGATTCAAAAAGGCGTCGCAAGCTTCCAGGGGGTTAAGCGGCGTCAGGAGGTGTTGGGCGAGGTGGGCGGCGTCATCGTGATGGATGATTTCGCTCATCACCCCACGGCGATTCGGGAAACCCTGGCCGGTCTCCGTCTGCGCTACCCGCAGCGGCGGATCTGGGCCGTATTCGAGCCGCGGTCAGCGACCAGTCGCAGGGGTGTGTTCCAGAAGGAGTTTCCTCCCGCGTTTGATCCGGCCAACCGGATCGTTATCGCCGATATTTTTGCTCCGGAAAAGCTCCCGGCCGGGCTTCGGTTGGATCCCAAACAGGTGGCCGGGGACCTTCAGCGTCTGGGCAAGGAGGCCGAGTTCATCCCAACCGCGGACGAGATCGTCCGCGTGATCACTCCCCAGTTGAATTCCGGCGATCTAATCTGCGTGATGTCGAGCGGCGGATTCGATGGAATCCATGGAAAACTTCTGAAGGCCTTGGAACAAAGGTTCTGACCCCGATCCTTCTTCTAATAAATGACGAACCCGCATTCTTTGATCTTAAACGCCTTGAACGACGCCGTCCGTGATGGAGTTTTTCCGGGGGCCGTGCTGCTGGTCGCTTTCCGGGGTCAAATCCAAATCCATCAGGCGGTTGGTTTTGCGGTGCTCATGCCCCGGAAGGTGCCCTTGACGCGTTCCACTTTCTTTGATCTGGCTTCGTTGACAAAACCGATCGCAACCACTGCGGCCGTGATGCGGCTGGTGGATCGGGGCGTCTTGAAGCTTGACGATCGGGTGAACCGCTGGATTCCGGAATTTTCAGGTAGTGAAAAAGATCGGATTGCGGTCCGGGATCTTCTGAACCATTCTTCCGGGCTCCGGGCATGGGAGCCTCTCTGCAAAGAGGCCATCAAGGAGGCCAAAAACCGCATCGGTTTTGTCGGAAGTTCGGATGCGAAGCGATGGGTGCTGAATCGGATCCACCGCAGCCGGCTGGTCTACAAGCCCGGAACCCAGAGTCTCTACAGTGATCTGGGATTCATCCTTTTGGGTGAGGTGGTCGAACGGGCCGTCGGGCTGACCTTGGACCGTTTCTGTCGTGAGCACGTCTTCCGTCCGCTCGGTCTGAAACGGACCTTCTTTATCAAGACCGGAACCCGCCGTTCCGGAAGGTTCGCGGCGACCGAGCAAAGCGATTGGCGGCGTCGTATCGTGATCGGTCAGGTGCATGACGACAACGCCTATGTGATGGGAGGAATCGCGGGGCACGCGGGGCTGTTCGGAACGGCGGCCGATCTGAATCGCTTCGCACAGGGAATGTTGGAAGCGTTGCGCGGTCGCTGCAGTTTTGTCTCCCAGAAAACCGCGAAAAGTTTCGTGTCACGACAGACGACGCCGGGCTCAAGCTGGGCATTGGGCTGGGATACCCCATCGGAGTCTTCCGGGACGCCGTCTTCCTCGGGCCGGTTCTTTTCCGCGCGTTCCTTTGGCCATCTCGGATATACGGGCACCTCGATCTGGATCGATCCGGAACAAGACTTGGTCGTTGTGTTGCTGACGAACCGGGTACATCCGACCAGCCGGAATATTAAAATCCGGAGGTTCCGCCCGATTATTCATGATCTCATTGTCCAGGAAATCGTTCCGGGGGGCCGACCATGGTCAAACCGAAGAGGCTAAAACCGGGCGACACGATCGGCGTCATTGCACCGGCCGGTTCGGTGGATCCCTCCGAATTGGCGCAAGGAGCGGACCGTTTAAAGGAAATGGGATTTCATGTCGCATTGGGAGAAGCGGTTGCCAAACGGTCTCGTTATCTGGCCGGAACCGATCGCGAGCGTGCGGACGATCTGAACCGGATGTTTTCGGATTCCAAGATAGCGGCCATTGTCTGCGCCCGCGGCGGTTACGGGACGGCGCGGATCATTCCCAATTTGGATAGGGGCATGATCGCCTCCCACCCGAAGATTCTGGTCGGAAGCAGCGATGTCACCCTTTTGATCAATTATCTGCACCAGCAATTTGAATGGGTCACGTTCCACGGTCCGATGGTGGCGCCGAACTTCGGCAAGCTGCCGTCGAGGTTGACCGATACGTGGTTTCGGAAAATTTTAATGGGTAGTCACGGGGAAGGTCCGATCCCGGTAGAGGGTGTGAAAAGTTTGAGGGGAGGACAGGGTCAAGGTCCGCTGGTGGGCGGTTGTCTCACCATGCTCTGCAGCGCGCTTGGGACCCCCTACGAGATTCAGACCGACGGAGCCGTCCTTCTTTTGGAGGACATTGACGAAGCCCCTTATCGGATCGATCGGATGTTGAACCAGTTGAAGGCCGCGTCCAAGTTTCGCAATGTGAAAGGGATGATCTTCGGAAAAATGCCGGGATGCCAGCCGCCGACCCGTTCCGCTTACGTCCTGGAAGATGTCATCCGTGATCTGTTGGCCGATCAAGACTTTCCGATTCTGTACGGATTTCCGGCCGGCCACGGCGGGGATCAGGTGACGCTTCCCATCGGGATTCCGGTGCGAATCGATGGAGAAACGGCCACGGTAACGCTTTTGGAATCGGCGGTTCAATAAAATCAAACCGGAGTATTGACCTTGTATAACGTAACGGGGGGGGGACCATGATTGCATCCGGCAGCCGTTTGATGCGATTGGGCCAGTTGGTGGATCTATTAATTGCGGTTTTGATCGTCTCGGGGTGCGCCGGATCGGGTGACATCCTTTCGGAGTCCCCATCGTCCGCTTCATTTACCGAACGCTTAAACGATGTTTATTTCCTCAATGCGAGTGAGGGTTGGATCGTCGGGAACGGCGGCACCCTTCTCCACACGCGAAATGGAGGGGCCACATGGTTCTCTGAACAGAGTGGGACGACCCTGGACCTGAGGGCCATCGAGTTTTCGACCTCGAATGCGGGATGGGCGGTCGGGGACGGCGGCGTTGTTCTTCAGACCGCCAATTCCGGACTGAATTGGGTCCGACAGACCAGCGGCACGTCGAATCCGCTGAACAGCGTTTTCTTCCGGCCGAATGAAACGATGGTCGGTTGGGCCGTGGGGGACAACGGAACGATCCTCCACACCGTCAACGGAGGATTTTCATGGATGACCCAGGTCGGAGCGGGAAACGGCCATCTTCACGACGTTTTTTTCAGGGACCCCGACACCGGTTGGATCGTCGGCGATCAAGGTTTGATTCTGCATACCACCACCGGCACGAGCGGGGCGCTCTGGTCCGCCCAACTCAGCGGCACATCCCGAAACCTGAACGCCATTTACTGGAACGGAAACACCGCCGGATGGGTCGTGGGGGAGGGCGGTGTTCTTCTCCAGAGCGCGAACGATGGTCTGACCTGGGTGCGCGGCCCCCAAACGGTCGCGACGGGCACCTTGACCGATATCCTGTTTTCGGGTTCGACGGTCGGCTGGATTTCAGGGGAGGGTGGAACCCTTCTTCAGACCACGGGCGGCGCGGCATCCAATGTTGGCACGTTTTGGATACCCCGGTCCACCGGTACGGACGCGACCCTGCGTGCGATTTTTTTTATCAATGACAAGACCGGTTGGGCCGTGGGGGACAACGGAACGATTCTGTATTCCGTCGATGGAGGAAGCTTCTGGATCAAACAGTTTAAGCGATAGGCGGAGGGGGAGGCGAAGCATCGGCGGCCCTTGTCGCCGTTTCGTACGCCTCCTCGAGGATCTGGGCTATATGCTTTACGGGGATCCCGTTTTGCGTTCCGGTTTTTAATTGGATCATGCAGGCAGGGCAACTGGTGGCGATCACGTCCGCCCCGGACTCGGTGATCGCCCGTTGCTTACGCTCGAAGATCCGCCGGGACTGCGCATCGTTTTTGATGATAAAGGTTCCCGCCCCGCCCGCGCAGCGGTCGGCGTCCCGCATCTCGATAAACCGCATGCCGGAAAATCGGCGGAGCAACTCCCTCGGTTCTTTGGTGACCCCGGCCGCGCGTAGATGGCAGGAGGAGTGATAGGTGACCGTCTTTGGGATAACGTCCGTCTCGGCGACGGGTAAATCGATTCCTGACTGCACCAGGTATTCCGTGATATGCTTCACCCGTCCGGCCAGATCAGTCGCCTGGTTTCGTTCCTGTTCGTTCGAGAAAAGTCGCCCGTAATCCTTCAACATGAAGGTGCAGGAGGCGCATCCTGTCACGACTGTTTCAAACCGGCGCAAGGACTCGATATTAAACCGCGCGTATTCCCGGACCCGATCCCGATGACCGTAGGTCTCGATCGGCGTTCCGGAGCATCGCTGCCGGGGAAGCACAAGGCTTGTCCCCTGCCGTTGAAGAAGACGGATCACGGCGTCCCCAACGCCGTCCCGGAAATAGTTGGCCGCGCAGCCGTGGAAATAGGCCAGCGTTCCATTGCTCCCCGCGTCATCCGTCAAGGAGGCAAAACGTTGGCGTAGTGTCCGTGTGGCCAGCCGGGGCAGGATGATATGGCGGGAAAAGCGTGCGGTCGGTGAAAGTCCTTTTAAGACCGGCCGGGTGAGATAATCCAGAACCGATCGCCCGATGGAATTATCCCAGACCGCTTGAGTCAGCCCCGCCAGCTTCAGCAAGGATTCAAACAGCAGGGGTCGCGTTTGAAGACCGAAAATAAAACCGGTCAACCGGTTCGGGTGTTCCGCGCGTTTTTCAAGAACGTATTTTGAGACATCGATGCCCGCGGGGCAGACGGCGTAGCAGGATTTGCAGTTGACACAGGCCTCGACGGTGCGGGAAGCCTTTTCATAGGAATAGTCGGGCGCGGTGAGGATGTGGAACCAGCCGCGGGCCCCGTTCGATTCTTCCTGTGTGACGTCGTAGACCGGGCAGACGGTGTTGCATTTGCCGCAGGTGGCACAGGGTTTCGTTAACCGTTCAACGTCCAGATGGCTCGTGAACGGCACATCGGTGAGTTTGACCCCCGGATTGAGGATTCGGTCCGGATCGAAAAGTTGCTTGACCTGAGTGAAGAGGGCATAGACTTCTTCCCCGTACAGTTCGCGCAGGAACTCGCCCCGGACCCGCCCGTCCCCGTGCTCTCCGCATAGCGATCCGCCAAATTGATGGATGACGATGGAATGAATCTCTTTCGAGATGGTTGCCATCCGCTGTATGTCTTCCGAATTTTTCAGGTCCATCAGCGGATTGATGTGGGCGTTGCCGTCGCCGATGTGGCCGTAGATCGCCACGGGGATACTCATCTCTTTGAAATAGTGATCCAGGTAGGCGATCAGTTCCGGGAGCCGTGCGGCCGGGACCACGACGTCGTCCACGAAATTGATCGGTTTTTTTTTGGCGTCGTACCGGTAAAGGGTCGGGTAGATCGCTTTGCGGACCCGCCAAAGCGCCTCTTGTCGTTCCTGCCCATCGGGTTCGTCGCTTCGGGCGACCTCCACCGGCCGGCTGAGCCGATAGGTCTTTGTCGCTTCACGGATGAGATGAATTTTTTGCTCGATCGGTTCTTCGTCGATCTCAACCAGGAGCATGGCTGCGGCTTCGGGCGGGATGCCGAAACGGCCCCGGCCGATCAAGTCGAGCGAACTGGCATCCATCAATTCCATCGCGCTGGGATGAAGGGGAAGAAGGTCATTGACCGCATGGCCGACCTCCTCCAGACGGTTGAAGTAGACCAGCGCCGTCGCGGTCCGGGCCGGACGGTCCCTCAACCGCAGCCGAGCTTCTGTGGTGAAACCCAATGTTCCTTCGCTTCCGATAAAGAGTTTTGTGAGATCGAAGAGACCTTGTTCCAGATGGTCGACCATGTCAAAAAGATTGTAACCGCTGCTGTTCTTGCTCACGCCGATCCGATGCCTCCGGATCAAGGATCGGTTGGATTGTAATAAGGCGTAGAGTTCGCGAAGACGGGTCTCTTGATCGATCAGCCGTTCGAATTCGGGACGACCCAATGGATAGGGACGGGCCGCAAGGGCTCGCCCATCGGACAGAATCGCGCGGAGTTCAAGGACGTTGTCCTTCGTGGCTCCGTACTTGAGGGTGTGAGGGCCCGCCGAGTTGTTGCCCAACATTCCCCCGATCTTGCAAACTTCGCCACTGGAAGGG
The DNA here is from genome assembly GCA_035517655.1 of Nitrospiria bacterium. Lineage (NCBI taxonomy): Bacteria > Pseudomonadati > Nitrospirota > Nitrospiria > Nitrospiria bacterium. The sequence goes on from DATIYJ010000011.1 coordinate 67,137, forward strand.
TCAGGTGCGAAGAAAAGACCGTGGCGTTCCAGATCCCGGTTCAACTCGCCGTAGATCTTTCCGGGTTGAACCCGGACCCATTTTTCTTCGCGATTCAATTCAAGGATGCGGTTCAGTCGAGAAAATTCGAGAATGATCCCTTCTCCGATGGCGTTGCCGGTTAGATTGGATCCGCCGCACCGCGCCGTGAGGGGAATCCGGCGTCGTCGGGCATATTCGATCACCTTCAGGAGGTCGGTTTCCTGTTCGATCAGCACAACGGCCTGCGGGTCGATCCGGTAGATGCTGGCGTCAATCGCGTAAGCGGTCCGTGCGGCATAGTCGGACAGAACCTTTGACTCTCCGAGAAGATGAACCAGGTCTGAAACGAGGGAGGAGACCGAAGCGGTCATGACTACATTATAACAAGCCCGACGCGGGTGCGCAATGCGCAGGTTGCTGAAAAATGAGTGATCGGTCGGTAAACAGGCCCTCTACTTTAAGCGGGCGGCTCCGGCCGCCTCGATTACCAGCGTGGCGTACTGTGCGAAGATCATGAGAAGTTTGAGGTCGTATTCCGTAAAGTGCCGTTTTGTGGGGTCGGTGATGGAATAGTTGATGACCCCGATGATTTTGTTCCGACTGCGTAGCGGAGCGCAGATTCCGGAGCGCAATTCGGTCGCTTTGACCTCGAAGTTCTTAAACTGGTCCGGATTGATCTTGGAGGGCAGGAGCAAAGCCTCTCCGGTTTGGACGACGTACCCCGCGCATCCCTCGCCGATTTTGGGACGGCTCTGGGCCAGGACTTCCGGTTTGATGCCCACGGACGAGGCGATGACAAGCCTTTGGTTTGCCTCATCAACCAGTTGAATGGAACCGCGATCGGCCATAAAAAGCTCCATGGCGGCCTTCAGGATCGTGTCGAGAGCTTTTTCGGGTTGTGTTTCCATTCCGATGGCCGCCATCGCTTTCTGCAGCACCGTCAATTCCTTGAGCCGCACCTGCAGTGCCGAGATTTTGATTTGTTCCTCAAGCACTCTAAATTGTTCCTCCCGCAGTTGTTTCTGGATCTTTTGAAGTTTGAATTCATTGTCTATGATGTAAGCGCAGAAGAGCAGAAAAAAAACGCCCAGGAAGATGATGATGATCGGGGGTTGTTCTGTTACAAGGCTGAAAACGATGACGGTTCCGGCCGAGGATAGCAGGAGGAAGAAGGAGATGGCCCAGAGCTCCCATCGCTTCTTTTCAACCGGGGTCATCTTTTTGGTTGGGCTCATAAGATGGACCTGAACAATCTCTCCCTGCGCGCCGCGAACCTGGTGACGAAACCAACGTCCGCCGATGTCAGGCGCGACCGGCTTTGTTCAACGCCCTTTCGGGATAACTCACCCAAGGTTCTCGCTCTGCGAGATAGCGGGGACCCCGGAAATTCAAACGGGTGCGAAGGTTGGAGAAGCCGGACCGTTGTAATTGAGAAACGAAACTGCGAAGCGCGTCGTCGACGGTCCGGAACGCCTCCGTCTCAAACGTCAGTCCCTCATAATGAAAGACGGCCTTGTACCCTTTGTCGATTCGCTGAATATCCACCAACCGATTGAAGACCCGTTGTCGCTCGTCTTGTCCTTCGATTTGGTGTCGTTCGGTAATGCGCTGCATCCACCCCTCTCCAGGATGGCGCTGATTATAGCGACTTCAACCTGAGCAATCAATAACTTTTTTGCATGGCGATGGGCTTAACGGGTTTCGATTCGCCTGCATGAAACCGGATAGGGATGTCGCAGTCGTTTGACAATCCATCCCTTGTTTCTTATAATCCATAAAGCTTTCTGTGACCCATGGCCGTTGAGGATGAACTTACCCAATTTACTCACGATCCTTCGCATTCTGTTGATACCGGTTTTCATTAATTTGTTGATCTACAGATACCATGCATGGGCCCTGGCTGTTTTTCTTTTTGCCAGCTTGACGGACAGTCTGGATGGTCTGATCGCGAGGCTCGCAAATCAGAGAACGCGACTGGGGACCTATCTTGATCCCATGGCGGATAAGTTGCTCCTAACAGCCTCCTTTCTGACCCTCGCAATCCTGCAGATTATTCCGGTGTGGAGTGCCGTGATCGTCGTCAGTCGTGACATGATTTTGATCTTAGGCGCCTTGATTCTCCACCTGACCCAGGCTCGTCTGGAAATCTCACCTACGTTTCTTGGAAAAAGCACAACGGCGCTTCAGTTGGCCTATGTCACTTTGGTTTTATTTGTTGCGGTGGTTCGGGGCAACACAGTTGGTTTATTTCCAGTCCTAGTGGCAACGGTGGCGTTGACGATTCTCTCCGGTCTTCATTATATCTATCGGGGAGTGCGTCATTTGAATTCTGAACACGTTTAGTGAGTGCTTTAACGGCAGCCGGGTAGTCCATCTAAAATAGGCCAATTGATGAACAATCGAACCCGATGGTTTGGCATCATCGGGTATCCCATACGTCATTCCCTTTCCCCATTGATGCATAATGCCGCTTTCGAGGCGCTGGGCCTTGATTACTGCTACATTCCCTTGACGGTTGAACCCCCTCGGGTGCGATCCGCGGTAAAAGCGTTGCGATGGCTGCAGTTCCGAGGTTTCAACGTGACGATTCCCCACAAGCAACGGATTATGGCCTATCTGGATCGGTTGACCCCGGAGGCCAAGCTCATTGGAGCGGTGAACACCGTTGATATTCACCAAGGTAGATTGATCGGTCACAATACGGACGGTCGGGGATTCCTTAGATCCGTCATGGAAGTGACCGGTCAAACGGTAACAGACAAGCGCGTTTTGCTTTTAGGAGCGGGAGGGGCGGCGCGGGCGGTTGCGTTTCAATTGATCCTTGAAAACGTGGCAACAATGTTCATCTCAAATCGATCATCGGCGAGGGCCCATGGGCTGGCCCGTGATCTAGGGCGATCGCCGAACCGGTGTTTCCTTTCTGTCCTTCCCTGGACTGAAAAGGCTCTTAAAAAAGCCGTTCAAGAGACCGATATCATTATTAATGCCACATCGGTGGGAATGAATCCGTCTGATCCCCCCCTTCTTGCGTCTGATGTTTTGAAATCGCGTCATATTGTTTGTGATCTTGTTTATAAACCGGCAACGACGGGTCTGCTTCGGCAGGCACAAGCGGCCGGGGCCACGGTGATCACGGGACTTGGGATGCTGGTTCATCAAGGGGCGCTTTCCTTTGAAATCTGGACCGGTCAACGACCTCCGGTGGATGTCATGCGGGAGGCCGTTGGGCGGGCTATCATGGGATAGGAGTCGGGAGACGACATTGACAATTTGAAAACCATCCAGTAAACTGAAAAAGCAGGGGTTTCGTTCGTCCGAATTAGAGGTGACAACCTTGGTTCCTGAACGATTGGGGAAAGTGTTGACGGCGGCTCGACTCATTTCGGAGGAACAGCTCCAGAAAGCTCTTCTAATCCAGAAAAAGGAGGGCGGCCGACTGGGAGGTATCCTCATCAAGATGAATTTTGTTGAAGAGGATAAGCTCCTTAAGTTTCTAAGCCAGCATTATGGTATTCCCGCCATTGACCTTTCGAAGATCCAGATCGATCCCGCCGTCACGAAACTGGTACCGGCCGAAGTGGTTCACAAATACCATGTCATACCGGTCAAACGCTCCGGTGCCACGCTCAGCCTAGCCATGGTGGATCCCACCGATGTCTTTGCGGTTGATGATATCAAGTTCATGACCGGATACGAGATCGAGCCCATGGTCGCCTCAGAAGCGGCTGTGACGGCGGCCATTACCAAGTCCTACGATGCTTCGACCAAGCAACTCCAGACGGTGCTTAAAGACATTGAAGTGCAGGAATCCGAGGCGAATCTCTCCGTCGTACGCGAAGAGGAAGTGGATATTAATAAATTGAAGGCGGAGGTGGAGGATGCGCCGGTGGTGAAGCTGGCGAATCTGATCCTGGTGGAGGCGATCAAGAAGAAAGTGAGCGACGTTCACATCGAGCCGTATGAACACAGCTTCCGGGTACGTTACCGGTTGGACGGATCCCTTTACGAGGTGATGGCTCCGCCGAAGAAACTCCAAGCGGCCCTCACCTCCCGGTTGAAGATCATGGCCGACTTGGATATTGCCGAACGGCGACTTCCTCAAGACGGGCGTATTAAAATGAGATTTGAGGAAAAAGAGGTTGACCTTCGCGTGTCATGTCTTCCATGCCTGTTCGGCGAGAAAATTGTGATGCGTCTGTTGGATAAGAGCAACCTGACGCTGGATCTCACCAAGCTGGGATTTGAGCCCAATGCCTTGGAAGATTTTATGAAAGCGATCGGTAGTCCCTATGGCATGGTGTTGGTCACGGGTCCAACCGGAAGCGGAAAAACCACCACGCTCTATTCGGCCTTAAATTATATTAATACTATCGATGTGAACATCATGACGGCCGAGGACCCTGTCGAGTACAACCTGATGGGGATCAACCAAGTCCAAATGAAGGACGAAATCGGTCTGAATTTCGCAGCGGCCCTTCGTTCTTTCCTCCGACAGGATCCCGACATCATCATGGTCGGCGAGATCCGGGACTATGAAACGGCCGAGATCGGTGTCAAGGCGGCCCTGACCGGTCATTTGGTCTTGTCCACGTTACACACCAACGATGCACCCAGTACGATCAACCGTCTTCTCAACATGGGGATCGAGCCGTTCTTGGTGGCCTCTTCAGTGGTGTTGATCTTGGCCCAACGGCTCGTTCGGCGGATTTGCAAGGAATGTAAAGAAGTTGAAAAGATTCCGGTCCAGACGCTTATCAAAGCGGGCATGTCGGAAGAGGAAGCTAAAAATGCGGTCTGTTACAAAGGCAAAGGGTGCCAAACATGTAGCGATACAGGGTATAAGGGACGTGTGGCTTTGTATGAAGTGATGCCGATCGGGGAAGGGGTTCGGGAATTGGTCCTTCAAGGGGCTTCAGCAGATGAGATCAAAAAGCGGGCGATCAGCGGAGGAATGAAAACGTTGCGGATGAGCGGCCTAGCCAAAGTCCGCGAAGGATCGACCACGTTGGAAGAGGTTGTGGACTCGACTTTTTCGGATTGACACTAAGAAAATCATGATGATTTACATCTGATATGCAGTTTTCCGATAACTGGATGCCCCGGCGGGGGGTCTTTGCCGGTTGTGAAGAGGAGAGTAAGCTATAACTCCGGGAGGTTTCCCGGTATACTAACATAGTCACAGCAAGGAGACGAATGGCCAATCTGTATCAGTTACTCCAGACTATGATTGAGAAAGGTGCCTCCGACCTCCACATCACCACGGGAAGTCCGCCACAAATCCGGGTGGACGGCGATCTGGTCCCGTTAAACGCCCCGCCTATGACGCCTGCCGAGACCAAGCAGCTGGTGTACAGCGTTCTCACCGACGCCCAGAAACACAAATTTGAAGAGGAGAACGAACTGGACTTCTCCTTTGGATTAAAAGGGTTGAGCCGGTTTCGCGCCAACGTTTTCATGCAGCGTGGGGCCGTGGCCGCAGCGATCCGGACCATTCCGTTCAAGATCATGACCTTTGAGGAATTGGGATTGCCGGCGATTGTGAGGGACTTGGTCAAGCGTCCCCGTGGATTGATTCTGGTTACCGGTCCGACAGGGAGCGGGAAATCAACCACCCTGGCTACGATGATCGACAGCATTAACTCCGAGCGGCATGAACATATTGTGACGATCGAGGACCCGATTGAATTCCTTCATCCTCATAAAAAATGCCTGGTCAATCAAAGGGAGGTCAATTCGGACACCAAATCGTTTAAGACCGCCCTCAAATATATTCTCCGGCAGGATCCCGATGTGGTGCTGGTCGGTGAAATGCGTGATCTTGAGACGATCGAGGCCGCTTTGACCATTGCCGAAACGGGACACCTCACTTTTGCCACTCTCCATACCAACTCTTGCGCCCAGACGATCAACCGGATCGTCGATGTCTTCCCCCCGTTTCAGCAGCCCCAGGTGCGGGCCCAGTTGTCGTTTGTTCTGGAAGGCGTCATATCCCAACAACTCATGGCCAAGGCCAGTGGACAGGGAAGAGTTCTGGCTTTGGAGATCATGGTTCCCAACCCCGCTATCCGTAATTTGATTCGAGAAGATAAAGTCCATCAGATCTATTCCACGATGCAAACCGGCCAGTCAAAGTATGGCATGCAGACGATGAATCAGTCCTTGTTCGACCTCTACCAACGGCGGTTGATCACCTATGACGATGCCATTAACCGCAGCAGCAACGTGGAAGAGTTGATGAATATGCTGGGCCGGAGCGGAATGGCTCCGCAACCGGCGAAGGAACAGCGGGCAGTCCGCTAACCCGGGAGCGCGACGGATTTATGGCTACCTTTGCTTGGACAGGAAAAACGAGACAAGGATCTCCGCAAAAGGGCGAGCTTGTGGCCAAAAGCCGGGAGGAAGTGATCGGGCTTCTTCGGAAGCAGAATATCCTGGTGACTTCGATTCAGCAAAAGGCGGGGGCATTTAATCTCAATCTTAGTTTCGGCGGCTCCGTCTCAGACAAGGACATTGTTGTTTTTACCAGGCAGTTCGCCACGATGATTGACGCCGGGCTGCCCCTGGTTCAATGCCTGGAAATTCTTTCGACGCAAACCGAAAACAAATTCCTGGCCAAGACGGTGGGCGATGTCCGACAGGAAGTGGAATCGGGCTCCACCTATGCCGATGCTTTGAGGAAACATCCTAAGGCTTTTGACGAACTGTATGTGAACATGGTGGCGGCCGGAGAAGCCGGCGGCATTCTAGACACCATCCTCAACCGTTTGGCCAAACATATCGAGAAAGCCGCAAAGTTGAAAAAACAGATCAAGTCGGCCATGGTCTATCCGAGCACGATTATGGGTGTGGCCGTGGTCATCGTGGCCATTCTAATGATCTGGGTTATCCCGGTCTTTGCCAAAATGTTCTCCGACTTCGGTGGGACCCTTCCCGCGCCGACTCAGATCGTCATCAACGCCAGTAACTTTTCGAAGCATTATGCACCGTATATGGCCGTGGGGGCTGTGGCGGCGTGGTTCGGATTGAAGCGGACTTACAAGACGCAGATGGGTCGAAAGCTCATGGATCAGCTGGCGCTGAAGATGCCGGTGATCGGTGATCTCATCCGCAAAGCGGCCGTTGCCAAATTTACTCGGACCCTCGGGACCTTGATCAGCAGCGGCGTTCCAATCCTGGAAGGACTGAACATTACAGCCAAAACGTCCGGCAACAAGGTCATTGAAGAAGCCATCATGGTCGCCCGACAGAGCATCAGCGAAGGCAAGACGGTTTCCGATCCGCTCGGACGGACGAAGGTGTTTCCCCCGATGGTGGTTCAGATGATTGCGGTGGGTGAAACAACCGGGGCCTTGGATGCGATGCTGGGCAAGATCGCCGATTTTTACGAGGAAGAAGTGGACGCGGCGGTTGCGGCGTTGACGTCTCTCTTGGAGCCGCTTCTGATGGTTTTCCTGGGCGCCATTATCGGGTTCATTGTGGTGGCCATGTACCTGCCGATCTTCAAGATGGCCGGCACCATCTAGGATCACAGATGTCTCCTATATCGAGGTTCCAATCTTGCGGCCGGAACTTTTATAGGGCGGCCCCTCCTCTCGTTCTGTTTACCTCAGCCGGATTGTGATGTGGGCGATGGAGCTCCAATGGATCCAGCAGGAAGAAATGCGGGCCAAGCTGAAGTGGCTGATGGTCCTGCGTGTCGTGATCGTTACGGTTTTGCTGGGTGCCTCGATCGTTCTCCAGGTCGGTTACGGACATGTCGGGAAAACGACCACCTCGTTTTCTTATCTGATTGCTTCAACGTATTGTCTCACGATCGTTTACAGCCTTCTTCTCAATCGGCTGAAACACCTCACACTGTTTGCCTACGCCCAGATCTTCTTTGATCTGAACTTTGAAACTCTCTTGGTTTATTTAACGGGAGGCATCGAAAGCCCGTTTTCACCATTTTATATGATCACCTTGATGGCCGCGAGCGTGATCCTGGGCCGGAAAGGCGGGGTCCTGACCGCGTCCATGGCCAGCGTACTGTTCGGTTTGCTGGTCGACCTCCAATATTTTCGACTTCTGCCCGAAACGGGAGCCGGCACCTATTCCAATCGGCAAACACTTTATTTCCTTTTTTTAAATGTCGTTGGGTTTCTGACCGTGGCGTATTTGGGGGGGGAACTGGCCGAAAAATTGAGCACGACGCGCGAACGCCTGAAAGAGAAAGCGGCCGGCTTGGCGGAGTTACAGGCTTTTCACGAACATGTGGTGCAGAGCATGAGCACCGGCTTGATGACTACCAGGCTTTCCGGTGTGATTACCTCCTTCAACCGGGCGGCCGAAGAAATGATGGGATATCGGTTTGGAGAGGTAAGGGAAAAACCCTGGTGGGAGATTTTCGGGGCGCCCGAGTTAAAAGAATTGATCAGCACCGAAAAACCGCTGATGGAACCCTTCCGTTTCGACCGGGAGTGCCGCCGAAAAGACGGGGGGCGCCTGGTGTTGGGCATGACCGTATCCCCTCTAAAAAACGAAGAAGGGCGGCAGATCGGCGGAGTCTGGATCTTCCAGGACCTGACCCGTATCCGAAAGATGGAACTTGAGATCGAACACAGGAAAAGACTCGCGACGATCGGCGAGATGGCTGCCGGTATGGCTCATGAAATCCGAAATCCCCTGGCCTCGTTGAGCGGGTCCATGCAGGTGCTGAGCCGTGACCCTCGGCTGGATGATGAGGAATCGCATCGGCTGATGGAGATCGCGTTGCAAGAGACGGAACGGCTGAACGGCATCATCACCGCCTTTCTATTATACGCCCGGCCTTCGCCGTTGAACAAAAAACAGTGGGACATTAACCAGCTCGTGATGGATACGTTGAGCCTTCTACAAAACGGCAAGGAATATCACGACAATATTGATATCCAGTCGAATTTGTCCCTGGGACCATTGGAGGCCGTTGTGGACGCGGATCAGATCCGTCAAGTTTTCTGGAACCTGTCGATCAATGCGTGTCAGGCCATGCCTAAGGGTGGACGGCTGCTGGTGACGACCCGTCCCGTCGCGATGCACTCCGATAAAAAATCTCTCGAAACCGCCTGGGTCGAAGTGGCGTTTTCAGACAGCGGTCATGGGATTGACAAAGAACATATGGACAAGATTTTCTACCCCTTTTTTACAACCAAGGATCGCGGTTCAGGTCTGGGTCTTTCGATCGTGCACCGCGTGATCGAGACCCATCAGGGCCGCGTGCACGTGGAGAGCCAGCTGGGCAAAGGAACGCGGTTTATCGTCTTGTTGCCGGTTGGGGAAACGACGTCCGCAACCCGACTTGATAAATCAAGGAGCCATTGACCGTGGAGAAGATCTTAGTCGTCGATGACGAGAAAAGCATGCGGGACTTCCTGAGCATCGTGCTCAAGAAGGAGGGCTATGCGGTGACGACCGCCGAAGACGGCGAGACGGCGAGCCGGTTGGTCCAGAAAGAAATCTTTGATCTGGTTTTGACGGATGTGAAGATGCCCAAGATGAGCGGCCTGCAAGTCCTCAAAACGGTGAAAGAGACGTCGCCGGACACCATCGTGGTGATGATTACAGCCTTTGCGTCCACCGAGACGGCGATCGAGGCCATGAAGGAGGGGGCGTACGATTACCTCACCAAACCGTTTCAAATCGAAGAAGTGAAACTGATTATCCAGAATGCTTTGGAAAAGAAACGGCTCCGGGCAGAAAATCAGCTTTTGAAGAGAAAAGTAAAAGGCACCGCTACGCTGGAGGATATGATTGGCCAAAGCGGAGCCATGCAGAGCGTCATCCAGGTGGTGAAGAAAGTCGCGGATACCCAGAGCAATGTCTTGATCCTCGGCGAGAGCGGAACCGGGAAGGAACTGGTGGCCCAGGCGATTCATTCGGACAGTCTGCGGAAGGACAAACCCTTTGTCACCGTGAATTGCAGCGCGCTTCCCGAGCCGCTTCTTGAGAGCGAACTGTTCGGCCATATGAAGGGTTCCTTTACAGGAGCGCATGCGAACAAACCGGGTCTGTTTGAGATCGCCCATGAGGGAACGATTTTCCTGGATGAAATTGGAGATACCCCATCGGGGATTCAGGCCAAGCTGCTGCGGGTTTTGGAGGAGAAGGAGTTCCGACGGATCGGCGGGACGCAGAATATTCATGTCGATGTCCGAATCATTGCGGCCACCAACAAAGACCTCGAAAAGGCAGTTGCGGAGGGGACGTTTCGGGAAGATCTCTATTATCGGTTGGATGTCATCCCCATTCATCTGCCGCCCCTGCGCGATCGGATGGAGGATATTCCACTCCTGACCCGCCATTTTCTAACCGTTATGAATCATGGGTTGAATAAAAAGATCCGGGCCATTACGCCCGACGCCATGAAAGCCTTACAGGCTCATCCCTGGCGGGGAAATGTGCGGGAGCTTGAAAATGTCATCGAGCGCGTTGTGGCTCTAACCACGGGAGAGGCCATCGAACTCAAGGATGTAATGGAATGTTTGCAACGGCCGGCGGGTTTCAAGGAATCGTCGTTGACGACCCTGCCTCCCGAAGGACTGGATCTCGATAAAGTGATCGGAGATTTGGAAAAAACACTTCTCGTGAAAGCCTTGGAGAGAACCAACTGGGTCAAGCGGAACGCCGCCAAGCTTCTCCAGTTGAATATGCGGTCCTTCCGGTACCGTTTGGAAAAGCACGGTATCCGGAAAAATCGTGAACCCGGTTCTCCTCCGGACGCTCCGGAAAATGATGAAATGGAATCGGACACCTCCGCTCCTTAAGCGGTTTCAATCACCTTCCACCGAATTTCATTGGACGAATCCTCTCGCATGCGTTCACGCGAAACCGTAACCGTCCGCGCACCGGCCAAGATCAACCTCCTGTTATATGTTCTGAAGCGTCAAGCGACCGGATATCATAAGATCCTCTCCTTGATGCAGATGGTGGATCTACTGGACCGCTTGACCTTGACGTTGCGGCCGAAGCGGTATGGGATTCGGATTGTGACACGGACACGGACCCTGCCCTTGGGCGAAGATAACCTCATCACCCGGGCGGCCCGTATTTTTATGAAGCATTACGGCATCCTGACCGGTTTGAGAATCGATTTGGACAAGGCCATCCCCCTCGGCGCGGGACTGGGGGGGGGCAGCAGCGATGCCGCGGCGACGCTCTACGGGCTTGATTCTCTCTATCGGCTGGGCCGTCCTCATTCGGAACTCGCAGACTTGGGCCGGGGTCTTGGAAGCGATGTTCCGTTTTTTTTCGGTGGGCCTACCGCGTGGGTCTCCGGGCTGGGAGACCAAATTCGTCCCGCCTCGCTGGGAGAAAACCTCTGGGCCGTATTGGCCAATCCCGGTTTTGAGGTCTCGACGGCCTGGGTCTATTCGGAGCTGGATCGGGTCCGGACCGCGGGAGGCATTCCGCAGAGAAGATCCATGAAAAAAATAGGATTGACTTTGAACCGGAATCGGCATAAAATCTTTCCCCGTGCGAGCAAGACCTTCCCGCTGACGAATCGATCATTCCCCCTCCACAATGACTTGGAAGTGATCACGATCAGACGATATCCGGTCATTGAAACCATGAAGGAGCGCCTGTGTTCATTGGGAGCGAAGGGGGCATTGATGTCCGGCAGCGGACCGACCGTTTTTGGATTGTTTGAGGAACGCTCGTGCGCGCACGAAGCGGCCGCGATCCTTCGACAGGATACGTTGAGGGGGTGGCCGCATCCGGACGGGGGCTGGACGATCCGGGTGGCGAGGCTGCTGGTCCGGCCTCCCTGGTAGGGTCAAGGACCGGTTTGATCGTTCCGTGCCTTCCAAGGGTTCCATGAGTTCCCTGGCTGGTTAAGACGCGCGTTAGACCGAAATAGTATACAAGGGGAATATTCGGAGGTCGTCCAACGGTAGGACAGCAGCCTTTGGAGCTGCGAATTGGGGTTCGAGTCCCTACCTCCGAACCAACCATAAGCATCGGCCATTAGCATCGGAATGATGCGGGAAGGGGCTCCCGCTGTGCCTAATTTTACGGTGGGTTCTTTGTGCTGAACGAATTAAAACTGATTTCTGGAAATTCGAATATTCCGCTGGCCAAGGAGATCTGCGACCACCTCGGGGTTGCCTTGGGCGCGGCGACCGTCTCGGCGTTCAGCGACGGGGAAATTCTCGTCCGGATTGAAGAGAACGTTCGCGGAATGGATGTGTTTGTGGTTCAATCCTGTTCGGATCCGGTCAACAAGCACATCATGGAACTCCTCATCATGATCGACGCGCTGAAACGTTCCTCGGCCCGTCGGATTACGGCCGTCATTCCGTACTTCGGTTACGCGCGACAGGATCGGAAGGATCAACCGCGGGTGCCGGTTACGGCCAAGTTGGTGGCGGATTTGATCACGACGGCCGGCGCCCATAAGGTCTTGACGGTGGATCTGCACGCCGGACAGATTCAGGGGTTCTTTAATATCCCGGTCGATCACTTGTATGCGACGCCGGTGCTTCTGAACCACCTTCGTTCGATGGATTTGAAGGACTTGGTGGTGGTGTCGCCGGACGCCGGCGGTGTGGAGCGGGCCCGTGCGTTTGCCAAGCGACTCAACGCGAGTCTGGCGATCATCGATAAGCGCCGCGAAGGACCGAATCAGGCCAAGATCATGAACATCGTTGGCGACGTCGACAACCGGGATGTCCTTCTCCTGGATGACATGATCGACACCGCCGGAACGATTACCCAGGGGGCCCAGGCGTGCGCCGATAAAGGGGCCCGTCGCGTCTTGGCCGGTTGTACGCACGCCGTTTTATCCGGCCCGGCTTTGCAGCGTCTCAACGACTCGGTGCTGGGCCAGGTGATCGTCACAAACACCGTTCCCTTGGCCGGTAAGGAGCAAATCTGCAAGAAGATCGAAGTTCTGTCCGTGGCCCCGCTTTTGGGCGAGGCGATTCGTCGGATTCATAATGAAGAGTCGGTGAGTTCACTGTTTGTTTGAAGAAGGAGTGAAAAATGCAGCGTATGGATTTGGAAGCGGAGCAGCGTCAGCAGAGCGGAAAAGGAGTGGCCCGCGCCCTTCGGCGGTCCGGGAAGATTCCCGCGGTTTTGTACGGCGAAGGGAAATCGAGCCTGTTGGCCGTTGTCCCCGCGGATCTGATTAAAATTTTAAAATCGGAGTCGGGCGAGAACGCTCTGATCAATCTGAAGATTAAAGGCGGAAAATCCGTCGAGACCCGGACGGCGATCCTTCGCGATTTTCAAAAAGATCCCATCACGGGGGGCATCTTGCACGCGGACCTGTTCGAGATCAACATGAATAAAGCGATCCGGGTGAGAGTCCCCATCATGGTCAAGGGCGACGTGCCGGAGGGTGTCAAATTGGGCGGCGTCCTCCAGCACAACCTGCGGGAGATGATGATCGAGTGTCTTCCGTCCATGATTCCGGACCATCTTGACGTTGACGCGGCCTATCTGAAGATCGGGGAGTCGATTCACGTCAGAGACCTTCAGGTTGAACAGGGGATCCGGATTCTGGAAGATAAGGATCTCGCGATTGTATCGGTCGCGGCTCCGATGTCGGAGGCGAAGCTGGAGGAAATTCTGGCGGGAACGCCGGCCGAGACGAAGGAGCCCGAGGTCATCGGGAAGAAGAAGGAGGAAGGGGAAGTGGAAGCGGCGGCGGAGCCTGCGGCCGGCGGAAAAGCGGGTGAGAAAGCCGAGGCCAAGGGCGAGGGCAAGGCCCCGAAACCAAGCGGCAAGGAAGAGAAGAAGGAGACTGGAGCGAAAGGTTAATTTCATATTGAAGATCCTTGTGGGACTTGGAAACCCCGGGGCGGACTACGCGCGCAGCCGTCACAATGTCGGTTTTATGGTTCTCGATGCCTTCGCGAAGTCCCTGGCTGTTTCTTTTCGGAAAACATCTTCGCGGATGGTGACCGCCTTCGGTACGATCCGCGGCCGAGACCGAAACGATGAACGCGTGATCCTTGCGAAGCCGCAGACCTATATGAATCGAAGCGGCTCCGCGACCTTGGAACTGCTCCGGGAAACCGGAGCCGGTCCGTCGGATCTTCTCGTGGTTCACGATGATTTGGATCTGGGTCTCGGGCGTCTCCGGCTTAAGTCCAAAGGAGGGCATGGCGGTCATCGCGGGGTTCAATCCATTATCGCGTCACTCCAGACCCACCAGTTTTATCGCTTCCGAGTAGGCATCGGCCGCCCGCCCGCGCACTTGGCGGCGGATGAATATGTTCTCTCGCTTTTTCTTCCGGAAGAAAGATCCATCGTACAGGGAATGATCGCGCGATCCGTCATGGCCTTGGACTGCTTTCTTAAGGAAGGGCCGGAAGCAACCATGAACCGCTTTCATTAACAGAAAAAGTTCGACATGCACGGATTTCAATCTCACAGACCGATGAGCGGATAAGGAGGCGTCAAGCATGGATTTGACAAGCGGTTCGATCTTTTTTGCCCTGGTTTGCGGGGCGGCGGCGGTGGTTTACGGGGCTGTGGCGGCTCGATGGGTTCTGGCCCTTCCGGCCGGCTCGGAGCGGATGCAGGAGATTGCGAAGGCCATTCAGGAGGGAGCGAAGGCCTTTTTAAACCGCCAATATACGACGATTGCGGGTGTCGGTCTGATCTTGTTTGTCATTCTGTGGGCCACTCTGGGAGCCAAAACGGCGATCGGATTTCTGATCGGTGCGGTCTCGTCCGCGGCGGCCGGTTATATCGGAATGAACATTTCCGTGAAGGCCAACGTGCGGACAGCCGAAGCGGCAAAACGAGGACTCTCCGCGGCGTTTAACGTGGCCTTCCGGGGTGGATCCGTTACCGGTCTTCTCGTGGTCGGCCTGGGCCTTCTATCGGTCGCCGGGTACTACGGCATTTTGGTGGGACTTACACCGAGCGGCCAGAAAGTCGATATCACCCCCTTGGTGGGTCTGGGGTTTGGAGGGAGCCTGATCAGCATCTTCGCTCGGCTGGGCGGCGGGATCTTCACGAAGGCGGCCGACGTCGGTGCGGATCTGGTCGGCAAAGTGGAGGCTGGAATTCCGGAGGACGATCCGCGTAACCCGGCCGTCATTGCGGACAACGTCGGCGACAACGTCGGAGACTGCGCCGGCATGGCGGCCGATCTGTTCGAGACGTATGCCGTCACGATCATCTCAACCATGCTTCTGGGCCTTCTGGTCTTCAGAGACGCCTCACAGGTCCTGGTCTACCCGCTGGTCGTGGGCGGGGTCTCGATCATCTCCTCGATCATCGGTACCTTTTTCGCACGCATCGGCATCAAAGGCTATATCATGGGCGCGTTGTACAAGGGTCTGGCCGTCTCCGGACTCCTCGCGGCGATCGCGCTTTACTTTGTGACCGCCTGGATCTTTCAAGGACTGGGGACGGTCGATCCGACACGTATCTACGGGTCCGTGCTTGTCGGTTTGGCGGTAACGGCTGCACTGGTGATGATTACGGAATATTACACGTCGACTTCTTTCGGGCCGGTGAGGAGCATTGCGAAGGCTTCCACCACCGGCCACGGAACAAACATTATCGCCGGTCTGGCCGTGAGCATGAAAGCGACGGCGCTGCCGGTGCTGGTGATCGGAGCGGGAGTCCTGGCCGCGTTTCACCTCTCTGGCCTTTACGGCGTGGCCGTGGCGGCCGTTTCAATGCTGTCCATGGCCGGAATGGTTGTGGCGCTGGACGCCTACGGTCCGATCACCGACAACGCGGGCGGAATCGCCGAGATGGCCGGTTTGGATAAAAGCGTCCGAGCCGTTACCGACCCTCTGGATGCGGTCGGCAACACGACCAAGGCCGTGACCAAGGGCTACGCGATCGGATCGGCCGGTCTGGCCGCGATCGTTCTTTTCGCATCGTATACGCAGGATCTGAACAACCTGCTCGATATCAAAGTCGTCTTCACTCTGAGCGATCCCTATATCTTGGTCGGCCTTTTCATCGGCGGTATGCTGCCGTATCTCTTTTCGGCGTTGAGCATGGAGGCCGTGGGGAAGGCCGCCGGAATGATCGTGGAAGAGGTCCGTCGCCAGTTCCGCGAGATTCCCGGCATCATGCAGGGGACCGGCCGACCGGACTATGGCCAGGCCGTGGACATTGTGACCCGTGCAGCGATCCGCGAAATGATCATTCCCGGATTGATTCCGGTTCTCTCGCCGATTGCGGTCGGGTTGATCCTGGGACCAAAGGCCTTGGGGGGAGTCCTGGTCGGAAGCATTGTCACCGGCCTGTTCGTGGCGATCTCGATGACCAGCGGCGGGGGCGCGTGGGACAACGCCAAAAAGTATATCGAGGAGGGAAATTACGGAGGCAAGGGAAGCGAGGCCCATAAGGCGGCCGTGACGGGCGACACCGTCGGTGATCCATACAAAGACACCGCCGGCCCGGCCATCAATCCGATGATCAAGATCATCAACATTGTGGCCTTGTTGATGATCCCGTTGCTCGTGTAATCGAGTATGGGATTTAACTGCGGCATCGTTGGGCTTCCCAATGTGGGGAAATCGACCCTCTTTAACGCCTTGACGGCCGCGGGCGCGGCCGTGGCCAATTATCCGTTCTGCACGATCGAGCCGAACGTCGGAGTCGTGGAAGTTCCGGACGATCGACTCGATCGCTTGGCCGAGATCTTCAAGTCCAAAAAGATTGTTCCGACAACGGTGGAATTCGTCGACATCGCCGGACTGGTCAAAGGAGCGAGCCAAGGCGAAGGGCTGGGCAATAAATTCCTAAGTCACATCCGAAACGTGGACGCGATCGTCCATATCGTTCGCTGTTTTGAAAATCCGGATGTGGCGCATGTTTCGGGTTCGGTCGACCCCGCGCGGGATATCGAGATTATCGAGACCGAGTTGATTTTGGCCGATCTGGAAACGGTGGAGCGGCGCCTTCAGACTGTCGAGAAAAAGGTCCGATCGGGAGAGGCGAAGGCCGCGGAGGAGCATGCCTTCACGCAGCAGCTTCACGCGTTGTTGGCCAAAGGTGAACCGATCCGCGGGAGACCTTACACGCCGGAGCAGATGCGGCTGCTGCACGAGGTGCATCTTCTGACGGATAAACCGGTCTTGTATGTGGCCAACGTGTCGGAAGCCGATCTGGGTCGGGAAACCGATTATGTTCGGCAGGTTCGTAAAATCGCGGAGCGGGAAGCGGCTCGTGTGATCGTGATCAGCGGTCAGGTCGAGGCCGAGGTGATCGCGCTGCCCAAAGAGGATCGGCCTGCATTCTTGAAGGAATTGGGATTGGCCGAGTCCGGACTGGATCGCCTCATACAGGCCGGGTATCAAATGCTGGGGCTTATCACCTTTTTCACGGCCGGCGAGCCGGAGTCAAGGGCCTGGACGGTTTCACAAGGCACCAAGGCCCCGCAAGCGGCCGGAAAAATCCATAGCGACATGGAAAAGGGCTTCATCCGCGCGGAGGTGATGGCGTATTCCGACCTGATGGTTTGCGGAAATGCGACCTCGGTTCGTGAACGGGGCTTGCTTCGAGTAGAGGGCCGGGATTATGTCATTCGGGATGGAGATATCCTGCACTTCAGGTTTCAGGTCTGAAAAGGCCTGTTGATTTTAACGGGAAGGATGTGTTACAAGGGTTACACATTGTCCGTATCAGGACACCTCGCTCTCAACGTGGCTTGAGGGCTTGACATCCAGGAGGGAGCGAATTTTATGCAGATGTATGAGTCCATTTTCATCCTTCGGCCGACCTTGACGGAGGAAGAAGTGACGAAGGTGGTTGAAAAAATGAAAGGGGCCGTCGAGAAAAACGGCGGCACCATCCTGCAGTCCGAAAACTGGGGAAAGCGGAAGCTGGCCTATGAAGTGGAAAAGGAAAAAAAGGGGACGTACGTCATTTTTCGTTTTAAGGGAGACGGAAAAGTGATCAACGACCTGGAGCACAACTATCGAATGGAGGATTCCATCATCAAGTTTCTCACGGTGAAGCCTTCAAAAGGCGATTCGGGCACGCTGGTCATGCCGTCACCGGATGAAGGACGCCCCTTCCGGAGCCGATCCGGACATGACCGGGACGATCGCCGGTGGTCGGAATCGGGTAAAAAGGCGGATTAGAATAGATGGTCAGTTACAACAAGGTCATCCTGATCGGCAACCTCACCAAAGATCCCGAGATCCGTTACACGCCCAGCGGCACGCCGGTGGCCAACTTCCGTCTTGCGGTCAACCACAAATACAAGCAGGGCGACGACCTCAAGGAAGAGGTCTGTTACATCGATGTGGTCGTTTTTGGAAAACAGGCTGAGAATTGCGGCCAGTATTTGAATAAGGGACAGAGCGTCATCGTGGATGGGCGGCTTCAGGAGCGCCGATGGGAGACCGAGGACGGCCAGAAACGAAGCAAGCATGAAGTGGTGGCTCAGGCCGTCCGTTTCATGCCTAAGCGCGGGGAGTCGGCCCCTCCAAGCGGAAAGGCGGACTCCGTTTCGGAAGATGTCGAGCCGGCCTTGGGGGGAGCGGAAAACGATGTGCCGTTCTAATTTCCCCGGCGCGTTTAATCCATGACCCGATCGAAGGTCTGCGTGCGAAGCACAAAGCGACGGCATGCATGGCCATAAATAAATAAAAAAGCGAGACCACTTCAGGCAACGACAAGGAGGATTCAGTGGAGAAAGGCCGGTTTACCCAGCGGAAGAAGAATTGCCGCTTTTGCACCGACAAAATCAAGTTTATCGATTACAAAGACACCTCGCTGTTGCGAAACTTTGTGACGGAGCGGGGCAAGATCGTTCCGCGACGGATTTCCGGCAATTGCGCGTCCCATCAGAGAGATGTCGGCCAAGCCATTAAGAGGGCCCGGAGCATTGCTCTTTTGGCGTTTGCCGAAGAACGATAGAATTCGTGACCCGTCTCAAGGTTCTTTCTGAAGCCGTTCGATGATCTCCGAGATGAGTTCAATCGGATTGAGCACAAGCGGGATGGCTTGATCCGGCAGATGGCCGGGCGTAAACTGAAAATGACCTTCTTCCCACCGAAAGAGGCTGTAGATAATTTCCTTGACTTGAAGCTTGAGTCCGTCGAATAATTCCTTGGGAGTTAGAAATCCCAGCTCCACAATGATCGCGCCGAATTTTTTATGGGTGGCACCCTGGAGTTTAAGCGCCGCATCCATTTGCTCGCGTCTGAGTTTTCCGGCGTTGATCAGGATATATCCCAGCCGGTCCCCCGATAAGTTTGATGACGCAGAGACGATGTTCCCGTCCTTAACGTAGATCGATTTTTCCTGCCCGTCGTGTTGCAGAGTCAGTGTTCCGGTAACCTTGGATGATTGGAGATTCTGGAGGAGGTCCGATAAAGGGATGTTTTGAAGGTTACCGGAAAAGGGTTCATGGTTGGTCATCGTTGGCCGCGTTGTTTTAATTATATCCAAACCAAACGCCTTGTCAAGAATGAGAACCCCGGCCGGATATAAATTTTCTTGACGGATGAACCGCAACTTGTTATAGTTCTCGGGCATTGAGTAGGGTCCTCGGCGGAGTCGGAATTGAAAATCAAGTCCCAGACACAGTTTAATCCGGTTTCACCCAATAAGGACGGCCTTCAGGCCTTTATCGAAAAGCGGCGGTCACTTCGTTTGCCCTTGTTCGTATTGGAAATAAGATGGAGAAAATACAACAAGGTATTCATCGGTCATACGCAGAACATCAGCATCGGCGGTCTGTTCATGTCCACCGAACGTCCCCTTCAAGCCGGGGAACAGTTTCCGATCGAGTTTGTCCTTCCGGACAGGAAAACCAAGATCAACTGCACCGGAGAGGTCACCTGGACGCGGTCTTATGCGGCGGAGGGAGCCGGCTCGGAAGGCATCGGCGTCCGTTTCGTGGATCTCAATGACCAAAAAATGAAAGCGATTGGTCAATGGATCAAGAAACAGGAGACCTCCAAAAAGAAACAGGCCTGAGAAGGTCGTGGATCTATGGGGTCCATCGGTACCGATCCCGCCGCGTAGCACGGTTCCGATTTCTGCGACGATCACCTCGGGTTATCCCATTTTACTTCTCCATCCGCCAACTGTTCGGCATGCAGACCGATTCATGGACCTTCAGGTTTAGGCCACGGCCCGTCACCGGGGTTTACGGGCTTCCGAAGCTCGTCCCTGAAACTAAAGTGTAAGCCGCCGCGGCCTTCGACCCGGATAAAAGAGAGGCTTTTCTGGATGGGCGGAAAGACGAAGACGGCCAAACCGGAGGCGGAAAAGCGAAAACGAAGGGATCGTAGGGATCCGCTTCGTGACCGACGGACGAATGAACGCCGCAAAACGGAACGGCGCAAGGCCGGTCGGCGCAAAGAGTTCTGTCCCACTTGCGGGGGAGAATTAACCCCAACCGACTATTGTCCTTCCTGCAAGGTCCGGGTCGTCAAAATTCGGGTGTCGCCCCAACGTTGAGCGCGCGGATGAAACATCCCGTATTCATGCCGCTTTCGGGATTCATTCTGGCGATGGCCGTTGTTTCTTGCGCCTCGATTCCCCGGTCTCGGCTTGATTATCCGGTCGGGTACCGAGAGAGCGGTATCGCCTCCTGGTACGGAGAGGAATTTCAAGGGAGACCGACCGCCAACGGTGAGACGTATAACATGTACGCCATGACGGCCGCCCACCGTCTGATGCCGCTCGGGACGACGGTCAAGGTCACCCGCCGAGAGACTGGACAATCGGTCATGGTGAGGGTAAACGACCGAGGCCCCTTCGTGCGGGGACGCATTCTGGATCTTTCCTACGGAGCGGCCAGGGCTTTGGGCATGACCGGGACCGGTACGGCTCCCGTCCTGATCGAGGTGGTCTTCCTCCCGAAAGATTCCTCGATGACGGCGGGCGGTCTGTTTACCGTACAGGCGGGTGCGTTCGAGGTGGAGGAGAATGCAAAACAATTGGCGGAACGGTTGAGGAAGAAGTACCCCGATGTTTATTTGATGACGATGCGGTCGAATCAGAGCATGATTTACCGTGTGAGGGTGGGTTTGCTTGGTCGAAAAGAGGTTGCATTTGAACTGGCCGAGCGATTGTCCAGGGAAGAACGGCTGGACCCCTTCGTGACGCGGAAAGATCCTTAAGATTGCAAATACGGCCACGACTCGGATGAAAATCCTGGTGCGCGGCCCTCGTTACGTCGCCAAGTTTACGGCAGCGGGCTTCAGGAACTCAATCGAACCTGTTCAAAGGAGAAATGCGATGGCCGATGTGGCTAAACTGGAAGAGAAGATAAAGCGCGTTAAGAAAACGTTATCAGAAAAAAGAAAAAAAGAATCGGAGTCGGAAGCACGCCCGCTTGAACTCCGGCCCGTTCGAAAACGGTTGAAGCGTCTTCAACGCCGGCGACGAGTCCTGGCCGCCTTTCTGCAGCGCGGGATAAAGGGCAAGGGTGAGACATTGGAAAAGGGAAAGACCCCGGCGGCGGAGAAACCGGCCGCTGAAAAAGAAGTCAAAGCCGGTTAGCGAAATTCAAATTCATCATCGGTATGATCGACGGCGTGATGGGATAGGGGAACATCTATGAATATCAATGGCCCTGTCGGGGCGCTGAGCCTTGCCCGGGTCGTCTGGGCCGCGGCGCTTTTTTTCATCATCAACGGTTGCGGCGCGCCGGTCATCTCGAAAGGAGTCCGGGATCAGGCGGATCCGACCGCGACGTTCAAGGCCGTGTTTCACGACCCGGACGCCTACAAGGGCAAGACGGTTCTTTGGGGGGGGATCATCATCCGAACCCGCAACGCGAAGGACGTGACTTGGATCGAACTGGTGCAGGAGCCGTTGGCCGGCGACGATCGCCCGATACGAAGAGAGGCATCGGAAGGGCGTTTTTTAATCCGTCACGATGGCTTCTTGGATCCGGCCGTTTATGGACGAGGCCGCGAGGTCACGCTCGTCGGGGAGGTCCGGGGCCTGGAAACTCGATTGCTGGACGAGGCGGAATACCGCTACCCGGTCGTGGCGGACAAGCAGTTGGTGCTCTGGGGGCCCGCCCAGGAGCCGGCCTTTCATTTCAACCTGGGTTTCGGGGCCGTCTTCTCGAGATGATTCATGTTCATTTTAACATCGGCCGAATCAGGATCGGTTGATCAGCCGGTCCAACCCCGTCTTCACCTCCTTCAATTTCGTGTTGGCCCGCGGATCGGACCGGTGAACGGTCTCGATCACGCCACCAAGGGAACTTTCCAGCCCGGTCAGCGCTTCCCCGACTTCTTTTGACGCCATCGGGAGCGCGGTATGAAGCTCCTCCTTGGCCGACGTCAATTCCTTCTCGGCCGTTCCAAAATTTCGCTCCTTGATGTTGTTCTCGGCCGAAAGCATCCGGTCGCGGGCCGTCGTGAGTTGCATTCGAAACCGCAGTGAACGGACTTCGCCTTCCAGGCCGACGACTTTCATCGACATTTCGGACTTGGCGGCGGTCAAAAGCCGGTTGAGCTTTTCCGCCTTGAAAGAGCCCGTGAGATATCCGGCTCCGAATGCAACGATCAATAGGAACAGAAAAGAGATGAACTTAAAAAACGATTTCATCGGAACAGAACTCCTTTCTTAGGATGGATGGGTGCGAAAGACCATCGGGTTTTGTAGCGACGCATCGCGACGCGTCGCTGGCGTTTGCGGCGCTTCATGAAGGATCCGCAGAATTGCGCCGGCCGCATAACATCGCACGGATCCTTCGGCATCGTTCAGCCGTTCGGTCAGGTCCGGCAAGACCTCGGGTTTTCCGATCATCCCCAGTGCGCGCGTCGCGGCCGAGCGCACTCTCGAAGAGGGATCCTTCAACAAAGGCACAAGCAGCGCAGCCGCCTTTCTTCCAAAGTCCGGGTCCTCCGACGGAACAATTTCTCCGAACGACCGCGCGGCCGCGCTACGAATCCCGTAATCGGAATCGGCCAGGGCTCTTTTCAACAAATCCAGGGTCTGAGGGTCGTTCTGTTTGGACAAGGCCACGGCGGCCGAAAGCCTTACGAACGGATCGCTGTCTTGGGCGGCCTGTTGAAGCAGAATAGAGACGTCGGATGTTCTGTACGCGCCCAGCGCGAGCGCGACCTGACTGCGGACTCCGGCATCGGGGTCGCTTAACGCGTTGGACAACACCGGAACGGCATGAACGGTGCCGAGATCGGTCAGGGCCTGGGCGGCGTAGCTCCGGACGGTGGCATCCGGGTCCCGGAGGGTGTGTGCGAGCAGAGGCAATGCGCGGACATCGCCCGTTTTGCCGAGACCCGTCGCTGCGATGAGACGGGTTTCCGGATTTTCGTTTTTCAATGCCTTCTCAAAAATCTTGAGCGCGCCGGGATACGAATCCATTCCCAGGGCACCGACGGCGGTGCCCAGTCCCAGCAATTGTACGGCCGGGTCTTCGTCCGTCAACGCTTTTTTCAGGAGCGATGGAGGGGCCGCGGATTTCAATCCGCTCAGGACGCGAACGGCCGTCAGCCGGACCGACGGGTCCGGATCGGCCAGCGCCGGATCGATGAACCGAATCGCCGTCTGAGCGCCGAAGCGGGCCGCGGCCTCGACTGTAAAAAGGCGAACGGTGGAATCGGTGTCTTTCGAGGCGGTCGCAAGCCAGGAAAGAACGGCCGGATCACGGCTGTCTCCCATCGCCTTGGCCGCCGCGCCGCGCGAAAACGGATCCTGTTCCTGGAGAGTGTCCTGAAGGATCTTGAGAGACCTTTCCCGGATTTGAAAGTTCAGACCCTGTTTGGACAACGATCGGGTCAGAATGAGACCGATGACGATCAACAGGAGAGCCAGACCGGTCATCTGAAAGGCCTTTTTTCCAACGGGCCACCGGCTCATCGCCGACCCTTCATAAGAGACCGGACGAGAAAGCCGCCCAGGACTATCGCGGCGGCCCAGGCCGTGCGGCTTTCCAAGGTGTCCCCCTGATGCTGGAAAAAACGGGCGATGATCAGCAGAGCCAGAAGAAATGCCGCCAGGATGGCGCGGTAAACCAACCGATAAAGCCTCAGCAAGGCGCCGGTGACGTCATCCGACGACATCTTGGTCTTGAACTCGCCCCGGTTGGCCAGGGTCAGAAAGGTCTCCAGCGTCTTGGGCAGAGCCAGGAGAGAGCCGCCGATCTCCCGTCCGGTTTTCCACAGCCGGTCGAACGCATCCTCTTCCGATCGGATAAACGGAACGGCGAAAGGTTTGGCCAGATCGATGATGTTCATGTTCGGATCCAGTTTGGAATTGATCCCGTTTAGCATCCCCAGCGTCCGCCAGATCAGGATGAAGTCGTTGGGAATCTGCAGCGTCGAGGAGACGCTGAAGATCTGGTGCAGATCGTACGCGATGTCGCCGATGCCGATCTCTTGGAAGGCTTTGGGCGAAATGTCCCGGTATCTCTCGATGAAAAAGGCCGCCACTTTTTCAATCGCGTGGTGATCGCCCGCGCGGTCGATAAAGCCGAGGTCCGCCAGCCCCCGCATAATGAGGGGGATATCCCGGTCGATGATCCCTCCGACCGTGGTCTTGATGCCTTCCCGCATGGCGGGCGTGAGGGGCTGCATCAGGCCGAAATCGACGAAAATCAGAACCGGGTCGCGGGCGAGGCCGTCCGCGGACGTCGGGCCCGGGCGGACGAACAGGTTTCCGGGATGCGGATCCCCGTGAAGAAACCGGTGGGCGAAAAGTTGCTTCATGTAGGACTCCATCAGAAGCCGCGCCAGGGCCGGGAGTTCCACGCCCGCGGCCCGGATCTCCTCGAATTCGGCGATCTTGATTCCGTCCACGAATTCCAGCGTCAGGACATGCGACGTCGTGTAGTCCCAGATCACTTCGGGGACCACGATCCGGTCGTCCCCCTCGAAATTCTGACGAAACCGCTCGGCGTTCCGCGCTTCCTGAAGGTAATTCAACTCCTGCTGGAGGATCCGGGAAAATTCCTGGTAGAGGATGTCGAAGCGGATCTGACGGAGAAACCGTTGCAGAAACGCGGCGGCCCAACGCGCCGCGCGAAGATCCGCCTGGACGATCCGCCGGATTCCGGGGTACTGGACCTTGACCGCGACCCTTCGTCCGTCTTTGAGAACGGCCTCGTGAACCTGTCCAAGCGAAGCAGCCGCAATCGGGGTTTCGTGAAAGACCGCGAATACCTCCTCAGGACTTTTACCCAGGTCCATCCGCAGACGTCGTTTGATCACCGCGAAATCGCTTGGGGGAATGGAATCCTGAAGCTGGGCCAGGGTTCGGGTATACTCCTCCGGCAGGAGATCGACCCGGGCGCTCAAAAACTGTCCCAGTTTGATTAGAATGCCTTTGAGTTCGATGGCCAGACGACACAGTCGGTCGGCCTTCTTCTGATGTAAACGGGAACGCCTCCGGAGGAGGGTCTCTTCGCGGTAAAACGGCGAACACCAGAAATGAATGCGGTAGGAGACGGCGACATCCAATGCAAAGGAAAGAATCCGGATGACTCGGAAGCCTAGCCGGGAGCGAAATGGCACGAAGGACCCCTTCGGTAAAGTGCCAAGTTTATATCATACGCCTCTGGGAGAGTCAACGTCGATGACATTGCGTCTTGGGCTATGTCACGGACTGCCTTACCGATGACGGCATTCGGTCCGCGGCCGAACAGGATCCGCCGTTTCCGTCGTTCGTCCTACGGGGGAGAGGCCGTGTCTGTTGACAATCCATTTGAAATATGACAGATTATCATTGGTTCAGGCCCCTCATGCGACCGAGACTCCATCTTATGACCCGTTGTCCTTGGACGATGCGGAGGATCCTATTCTCCGCTTGTCTTGTGCTCATACTTCTGCCGTTGCTTTGGGCCGATATCGCCGCTGCCGAGGAACAGGAAGACACGACTCTTTTTTACCAGGGCCAGTCCCTGATGGAAAAAAAGCATCCCGAGGAGGCCGCGACCAAGTTCAACGAGCTTCTGAAAAAATACCCGAAGAGCAACATTCGTGACCTGACGTTCTACTGGCTGGGCCGGGCCTATCTGGACCTTCATCGGACTTCCGAAGCCGAAACGATCTTGCACGAGCTTCAACGGGAGTTTCCGGATAGCCCGCTGGTTCCGAAACTGAACAAGGAAGTGGCTGCTCGATCGCTTAAACCGCAACCGCCGGTCGCAGAAGCCGTTCCTCCGGCGACCGCTCCAAAACCTTCAAAGCCGGCTCCGCCACCGAAGGTGGCCGAGAAATCCGTCTCTCCTCCCGCTTCTCCATCGACGAAGAGTGCGGCGCCGTCTCCCGCTCCCAAACCGCCCGCTCCGCGAAAAACCAAACCGCCGGTGGTCCAGACCCTGCCCGTTCCCGCCGGCGGATCGTCAAAAGGATTTTCGCTCACGATTACGCAAGTGGCCGACCTTAAGGTCGAGGCCAAGGAGGTGCAGCTCTCGGTCTACCCGGGGGAGTCGGGCGCCATCCCGTTTCAGGTGACCAATACCGGCAATGCCGAGGACAGCTTTACTTTCCGGACGACGCTTCCGCCCGAATATCAGCCCGTCTTCTACTTGGACAGCAACGGGAACGGGCAGATCGATGCGAGTGAACGGGCGGTCCAGGCCACGCCGTCGCTTGACGTCAACCGTTCGGCTTCGGCCGTCCTCGTACTTCATCTTCCTCCGACAACGCCGGACGGGCAGAGGCAAGAGTTTGAGATTCTGGTCTCCTCTTCGTTCGATCCGAACATTTCACAATTGGTGAAGGCCGCCGTGAATTCCAAGGGGCCCTTGATTCGAGCCGACTTCAAAGCCGACAAGGAGCGCGTCAAACCGGGCGATCGCCTGAGCTATACGCTGGTCCTCCAGAATACCGGAAGCGCCGAAGCCCGGGAGGTGAAATTTCAGTACACCTATCATCCCAACCTGATCTTTCTCTCGGCTCAGCCGACGCCCAACATCGTTGAACAGGCCTCCCGCACGCTGGCCTGGACGCTGGATAACTTTCCCAGCCAATCTTCCAAACGGATGGAGGTCCGCTTCAAGGTCGGGGATGAGGCGACGGCGGGGCAGGAAATCACCAACCGGGGCGGACTCGAAATGGCGGCCGGCGGTGAGCCGATGCTCTTATCGTCCCCCTTGGTGACGGTGGAACAAGTGGCGATGGTAAACCTGGAGGGATCGCGGGAGGAAATGACCGTGACGCCCGGCGATATTTTGGATCTTCCGTACCTGGTCAAAAATATGGGCAACGGTGCGGACAGTTTCAGCCTCCGCCTGGAGGGCGATGAAGCCGTCGAAGGTCTGGTCTACACCGATCAAAATAACGACGGCCGGTATGAATCCGGAGAACCGGTCCTGACCGAGACCCCGCCGTTGGGCAGCCGGGAAGCCTTTCCGGTGATGGTTCATGTGACCGTTCCGGTTCGGCAGGCCGATGGGCAAAAACTCGAGGCGCGTCTCATGGCCCAGTCCAAGCTGGACCGTGCGGTTTCGGCCCGCACGACCAAAGTGTTCCATTACACGTTGCCGATCGTGACGGTTTCGACGCAGCAAGGCGCTCGGGACAGCATCCCGGGCGGGATTATTTCCTACCAACTGACCGCCATCAATTCGGGTTCCGGAATCGCCCGGAACGTGGTCATTACGGATCTGCTTCCAACCGAGCTGGAATATGTCAATTCCGATCCGCAACCGTCCGACCGGCCGGAAGGCGGTTTGGTGTGGCAGGTGACGGAGCTGGCGCCGAATCAAAAAAAGGTGTTTGTAGTCAATGTAAAGACCAAGACCGGTCTTCGAGCCGGAACGGTAATCCAGAAGGACACGCGGGTGCGGTATTCGGACCTGAACGGCAATCGCTATGAATAAAGACCTCGAGAAACGGGTTAACGAGGATTTGGTCGTTAATGTATGAGAAGTTCTTCCAGTTTAACGAGCCGCCCTTCAATCTAACCCCCGACCCCCGATTTTTTTTCTTCAGCAAGGAACACGAAGAGGCCTTCGATCATATCCGCTACGGGATTGAGCAGCGGAAAGGATTCATTGTTGTGACGGGCGAGGTGGGAACGGGCAAGACCACGCTTTCCCGGCTGCTGCTGGAAAAACTGGACAAAAAAGTCCGGACATCGATGATCTTCAACCCCAGCCTCAACACGATCGAACTGCTGCAGGCGGTCAACCAGGACTTCGGGATCTCCGAGGAGGGCCCGTCGAAGAAGGGTTTATTGATGAGGCTAAACCAGTTTCTCCTGAGTACCTTGGCGGACGGGGGGAACGCCCTCCTGATCATTGACGAGGGCCAGAACCTCTCGATCGAGTGCCTGGAAGAGATTCGGATGCTTTCCAATCTGGAAACCGAGAAGGAAAAACTGCTACAGATCCTTTTGCTCGGCCAGCCGGAACTACGAGAGATGCTTCGGCTCCCCGCGCTGCGCCAACTGAATCAACGTATCGCGATCCGATATCACATTGATCCGCTGGATTTGGAGGAAACGAAGACGTATGTGATGTATCGTCTGAAAATAGCGGGAGGCCAGGATCGCTTGTTCTTTACGCCCAAGGCGCTTAAAAAGATTTACCAGCACAGCGGCGGTATTCCCAGACTGATCAACGTTCTGTGCGATAAAGCGCTCCTGGCCGCGTACGCACGGGAAAGCCACGTGGTCGATGATGCGACCGTCCACCAGGCGGCTGCGGAGCTCGAAGGGCCGTCGTCAACCCCGGTTCGTCGAGACCTGCCGGTCGAGAAAACCGGCCGACGCCACCGCCCGATGGAAAAGAAACGCAAATCGGATACCCGTTGGTTCACGCCTATGGGAACAACCGTCATCGGCTTGTTGCTTGCCCTGCTTTCTGCTCTGGTGTGGGGAGTGCCGGTCTGGTTCAATCCCCACCCCTCCGTTATGAATGCGGCCTCGCCGAAATCTTCGATAGCCTCGAACTCGGTTCCAGACATCCCGACCGAGGCCGTCAGGCCGCCGCCGGCGGCCGTGCTTCCACCGGCCGAGTCCGTCACATTGTCACCACGAGAAAACCGGGCCGGATGGTTTGACGAAAACGGTGTGTTTCGAGTGACCCGTCCTGAAGAGACGTACAAGGCAGCCTTATTGACGCTTCTGAAAATCTGGGGGACCCCCCAGAATCCTTCAGCCGAAGAATTCAAATCCTTAAATGCCGATCGGCTCATGTCCGCGAAAGGGTTTTCAACCCATCTCTTCACGGTCAACTTGAAACGGATCCGCCTACTTGATTACCCCTGCGTGATCCGTGGACATTGGGCCCATACCACGGCCACCACCTATGCGGTGCTAACCAATCTCACCAAGAAGGATGCGACGGTCTTGGATCCTTTGAGCGGGGAGATCACGGTCAGTCTGGACGTGTTAAAGGGGTTGTGGGGAGAGGAAGGGATGATCTACTGGAAACGGTTTCCCGGAATCGCTTTACCATTAATAAAAACGAAAACGGCGGATCCGTCTGTCAAAACGGTTCAGAAGGCCCTTAAGATCCAGGGACTGTATGTGGGAAAGACGGATGGGATAATGGGCATGAATACCAAACGAGCCATTCGCTTTTTCAAGCAAAAATACGGCCTAAAGGATGATGGGGTTTTCGATCTCGAAAGTTACCTCGTTTTATCGAGAGTCATGTTCCGGGGAACGCCCGGACTTCAAGCAGGGAATCTATAGAATGGATATGGAGCGTTTCTATTTGAACTTTATCAAGAAAACGTCTATAATTGAACAAGGTTAATGCGTTTACGTCAGCATACCGGCCAGGCTGATTATGGGGGGGAGATTCGCCATGAGAAAATATCTTTGGACGTTGAATGTTCTATTTCTGTTGGGTTTTAGTTATTTTGTGGCCGATTTGGTGAGCCTGTTTATCGGTCGTCAACTGGATTTGCCGTCCCGCTCGCCCGTGGCGGAATGGGCCGCCACGACCGAGGCGCAGGTGAAACCGACAACAGAAGTTTACTCCTCCATTATCGACCGGAATATTTTTGGGATCAAACCGGCGGCGGCCATCGCAAGCCCTGCAGAAACGGCGCCTCAGGAGGTTCAATTGCCGCCGCTCCGACTCCGGTTGGTGGGAACGGTTGTGGGCGGCCCGGAAGAATCCTTCGCCGTCATTGAGGATCTCGGGACCAAGGAACAAAGCCTTTATCATATCGAAGATATTGTTGGATCGGATGCCAAGCTGATCGAGGTGAGTCGTGATGAAGTGACGTTTTTACGCGGGAAGGTTCGGGAGACCTTGGCGGTTGAGATGGAAGACACGCCGGGCCAAGCTGTGCCGGGCCGAACCTCCTCAAACCAACCCAACTCCGCGACGCCCCCCGTGACCCCCCGACCGGCCGGACCCCAGAACAGTTGGGTTCTGGACAAGCAGGAGGTGGCGTCCGCCTTGGAAAATCTGCCGCAGCTCTTGACCAAGGCGCGTGTGGTGCCGGACCTAGGCCCCAATGGCCAAAGCGACGGATTCCGGATCGTCTCGATCTCTCCGTCGAGTTTTTATGAGCGGATCGGGTTGCGGAACGGAGATGTCATTCAGCAGATCAACGGGATCGAAGTCAAGGATCCCCAGACCTTTATGCAGGTTTTTACACAACTGAAAGATGAAACCAACATCACGATGGATCTGATGCGAAACAACCAAAAAGAGTCGTTCACCTATGAAATTCGTTAGAGGGACTCGGGTCGAGTTGCGGTCGCCCGGCCGCCGAAGACGAGTTCGAACATGTCAAATGCGGAAGCGCATGCCGATCTTGAAATGGATTTTTCTGATGTTCGGGGCGGTCCTGTCTTCCGGATTTCTTCTGCAGGCCGACGTTGCGGCCATTGCTCAGGCTCAGGAACCTTCCGAGACCCAACACCCCTTGCCGCTCCCGTCTACGGCACCGGAATCGCCCAAACAAAATCAAAAAGGGGGAGACGCAACCACTCCGGAAACGACCGTGACCCCATCCCCTCCGTCTACATCCCCGACAGCGGAACCGCCGAGGCAAAATCCCCCCGCAACGTCTCCGATACCGGAACCGCCAAAATCGGCCAAGGAACGGCTCATCACGCTTGATTTCAACAACGTCGACCTTCCGGTTTTCGTGAAATTCGTCAGCGAAATGATCGGGAAAAATTTTATTATCGATGAACGGGTACGCGGAAAGGTGACGATCTTTTCACCCGCCAAGATTTCGGTCGATAAGGTCTACCCGGTCTTTCTGTCGGTCCTGGATATCAAGGGACTCGCGGCCGTTCCTGCCGGAGATGTCATTCAGATTCTCCCGGCGTCGGACGTCCCGCCGGAACGGGATATCAATGTTTACTATCTTGAAAACGCCAACGCGGAAGACACCGCCAAGCTGCTGACCAGCATCGTGACCCGGACCGGCGCCCCGGCGCCGGCCGGGCGGCCGATCGTCAAAGCCACGGGCGAGTTCGAGGGAACCGTACAGATTATTCCGGACAAGACGACGAACGCCTTGTTGATCACGGCCTCCCCCAAGGATTATGAGATGCTGAAAGAGGTGATCAAGAAACTCGATGTGCGTCGACGTCAAGTCTATGTCGAGGCGGTCATCATGGAAGTCAGCCAGGACAAGCTGCGTCAATTGGGAACCCAGTTGGGCGCCGTGGGCGGTTACCAGTCGACCAATCAAAAACTAACGGCCTACGGCGGTGCGAATGAAGATATTTCGGATCTGACGAGCCTCACGACCTTGGCCGGGACGGGAGGAGTGAACATCGGATTGAGCACTGTGAATGTCAAGGTGCTTCTGAGCGCGTTGCAGAGCTCTTCGGATGTCAATACCCTGTCTACGCCGCAACTTCTGACAACCAACAATCAGAAAGCCAAGATCGTTGTGGCCCAGAATGTTCCGTTTATCACCGGGAACAATCAGACGGTGGGGGGGGTGACGCAAACACAGATCAGCCGTCAGGATGTCGGCGTAACGCTGGAACTCACGCCGGAGATCCTGGAAGGCGATCGCGTCCGGATGGATGTCCGTCAGGAGATCTCCAGTTTAGCGGATACCCCGCAGGCGGTTCTGGTTCAACTGGGACCGACCACGAATAAGCGGGAGGCGACGACCACCGTCATCGTGTCCAACAATCAAACGGTCGTCATCGGGGGCTTGATGACGGATAATGTAAATAAGTCGGAATCAAAGATCCCGCTACTTGGAGATATTCCCCTCATCGGCTGGCTGTTCAAATATGAGTCGAAACATCTGACCAAAACGAATCTCCTCATCTTCCTCACCCCCCACCTCGTACATGAAAACGAGGATCTGGATGCGCTCCGGCAGCAAAAGAGCATCGATATGCAGCGGACGTTGGCCGAAGGAGACTTGAGGAACCAGACCCTGAGCGAACAATTTCTGAAAAGTATCAACCCTCCCCAGGGCAAGAGGTAGTTCCGTCCATGTCCAGCCCGTGGCAACGCATCGGTGAAATTCTTCAAGAGAAGTTTGCCGTCACGGCCGAACAGATCCGCGAGGCCCTGGCTCTTCAGCAGGAAAAGGGCGGGCTGCTCGGAGAGGTTTTGGTCCGGATGCATGCGGTGAAGGAAGGCGAGGTGCTGGAGGCCCTGGGTCTTCAATTTCATCTTCCCTTCATCCCCGATATCCTTCCGACCCAGGTGGACCCCGTTTTTCTATCGAAAATCCCGATCGGGTTTGCAAAGCGGTACGAACTGCTTCCCCTTCGCGAGGAAAACGGCCGTGTGATGACGGCAACGGCCAATCCGCTCCAGCTCGCCGCGTTGGATGACGCCCGCGTTCTGCTGGGTTGCGACGTTCAGGTCGTCCTGTCGCCCGCCCGAGTGATACTAAGCTGCATCAATCAAGTCTACGACCGTGCTTCCGATACGGCGCAACAGGTCATTGATGACCTGAGCACCGAGAACCTGGACCTGTTGGCCAGCGAGCTGCAGGAACCGGTCGATCTGCTGGAGGTTACGGACGAGGCGCCGATCATCCGGCTGGTGAACTCGACCATGTTTCAAGCCGTCAAAGACCGGGTGAGCGACATTCACATTGAGCCGTTTGAACGCGACCTCGAGATCCGGTACCGCATTGACGGGATCATGTACAAGATTCTGTCCCCCCCGAAGCGGTTTCAGTCCAGC
Source organism: Nitrospiria bacterium (assembly GCA_035517655.1). Classification (NCBI taxonomy): domain Bacteria; kingdom Pseudomonadati; phylum Nitrospirota; class Nitrospiria; species Nitrospiria bacterium. The sequence goes on from DATIYJ010000011.1 coordinate 100,177, forward strand.
ATCATCTCCCGGATCAAGATCATGGCCGGAATGAACATCGCGGAGAAGCGTTTGCCCCAGGACGGACGGATCGGGATCAAGATCGCCGGCCGGGATATCGATATCCGTGCCTCGGTCATCCCGACGGCCCACGGGGAGCGGGTTGTTCTGCGGCTTCTGGACAAAAGCACCAGTCTATTGAACCTTGAGGACATCGGTCTGACGAGGCAAGATCAAGAGACCATGTTCCATCTGATTCAACTCAGTCATGGCATCGTGCTGGTCACGGGGCCGACCGGCAGCGGAAAGACGACGACGCTGTACGCGTCGTTGAACCGGATCAATTCCCCGGACAAGAATATCATCACGATCGAAGATCCCATCGAATACCAGCTCAAGGGAATCGGGCAAATGCAGGTCAACCCCAAGATCAACCTGACATTCGCCAACGGCCTCCGCTCCATCCTCCGGCAGGACCCAGACGTGATCATGGTGGGGGAGATCCGGGACGCCGAGACGGCGGAGATCGCGATACATGCTTCCCTAACCGGCCACCTGGTTTTTTCAACCCTGCACACCAACGATACGGCCGGCGCCATCACGCGGCTCATTGACATGGGGATCGAGCCCTTTTTGGTCGCATCCTCCGTGATTGCGATCCTCGCCCAGCGGTTGGTGAGGTTGCTCTGCCCCGATTGTCGGCAAGCCTACTCGCCCACATCGCAGGAGTTGTCCAAATTGGGTTTCAAGGCGGGCGCATCGCCGCCGTCCTTTTACCGCGCGGTGGGTTGCGGCCTTTGTAAACGGACCGGGTATCACGGGCGGACCGGAATTTACGAGATTCTTCTCATCGATGACGAGATCCGTCAGATGATTTTGAGCAAGGTCGATTCCAACCGGATTAAGAACCGCGCGGTCGAAAAGGGCATGAGAACGCTCCGGGACGACGGCGCGCGAAAGGTGCTGGACGGCGTCACGACGGTGGAAGAGGTCTTGCGGGTCACGCAGGAAGAACTGGTGATGGAGTAACGCGCGATGGCGGTATACGAGTACAAGGGCCTGACGACCGAAGGCCGGGATATCTCCGGCATCATTGACGCGGACAGCCCAAAGACCGCGCGGGCCAAGCTACGGCAGTCGGGCATTTATCCCACCGATGTCGTGGAGGGGGCAGGCGAAGCGTCGTACGGCTCCGATTCCGCCGCTTCATCGGGTCATCCGGACCGTTCCCTTTCGTGGCTGTCGCGCATCCGGGTGGCGGAACGGGTTGGAAGCATGGAGGTGTCCCTCATGACCCGCCATCTGGCCACGTTGACCGGGGCGAAGCTTCCGTTGATGGAGGCCCTTTCGGCCCTGATGGATCAACTGGAAAAGGGAGAGTTAAAGCGGGTCGTGGCGGGCGTTCGCGAACGGGTCAAGGAAGGCAGTTCTCTGGCGACGGCGCTTGCCCAATACCCGTCCGCGTTCTCGGAGATTTACATCAATATGGTGCGGGCGGGCGAGGCGAGCGGCACTCTGGATGGCATGCTTCTCCGATTGGCGGATTATCTTGAACACCAGGTCAAGCTTCGCAATCAGCTCGTTTCAACGCTGACCTATCCTATCTTCATGGTGGTCATCGGCGGATTGATCTTGCTGGGATTGGTGACGTTTGTGGTTCCCAAGATCACGCTGATTTTTGAGGAAGTGAATCAGGTCCTGCCGTTACCGACGGTGATTCTCATCGCGGTCAGCCATTTCCTGAACGACTACTGGTGGCTCATTTTGTTGGCCGTTGTCGTTGGAATATTTGCCCTGCAGCAATACATCAGGACGCCCGCGGGCCGGATCCAGTATGATCGCTTCGTGTTGCGGGTCCCGATTATGGGCCGGGTGACCCTGATGGTGGCGATTTCGCGTTTTACGCGGACGCTCAGCACCTTGCTCAGCGGCGGCGTACCCCTGCTCCAGGCTCTCGACGTGGTCCGAAACGTCGTTCAGAACAATGTGCTGGCCGAGGCGATCGATCGGGCCCGACAAAACATCGGGGAGGGCCAGAGCTTGGCCGAACCGTTGAAAAAGAGCGGAATGTTTCCTCCGCTCGTGACGCACATGATCGCTGTCGGTGAGAAAAGCGGCGAACTGGAGCCGATGTTGGTCAAGGTCTCGGAGGCTTACGACAACGAGGTGGAAGCCATCATCAGCACGCTGACGTCCCTGATGACCCCGGTCATGATTCTGGTGATGGGGGCGATCATCGGATTTATCGTGATGGCGATTCTTCTCCCGATATTTGAACTCAGCCAAATTGTGAGGTAAAAGTAATGGATCACGCTGTTCGAAACGCCGCGGACCGGAGGTGCATGAACCGCCGTACTCCCGCTTTGACGGTTCCGGAGAGTTTTTCGCGTCAATCTGGATTTACATTGATTGAGATCATGGTGGTTGTGTTCATCTTGGCGCTGCTAGCCGGAATCGTCGTGCCAAAAATCATGGGCCGGACGGATGAGGCCCGTCGGACCGCGGCCAAAGTCCAAGTCAAGAACATCGAAGAAGGGTTGCATCTGTACAAACTGGACAACGGTGTTTATCCCACCACGGAGCAGGGCCTCTCGGCTCTGGTGACGAAGCCCTCGATCGGCTCGATCCCGCCGCATTGGCGGGAAGGCGGCTATCTGCCCAAGCTACCCAAAGATCCCTGGAGCCATGATTACGTCTATATCAGTCCGGGCTCCCACGGGGATTATGACTTGATGAGCTACGGGGCGGACGGCGAGCAGGGCGGAGAAGGGAAAGACGCCGATGTGGAAAGCTGGGATATCGAATAGACGGGGCCTGCCTGTCCGGCAGGCAGGCTTCACGTATCTCGAACTGGCCGTGGTGATGCTGATCCTCGGCGTGGTTGTGGCCCTGGCTTTTCCGACCATCCACAACTTCGGCTCCAGCGCCTTGAAACAGTCGGCCCGTCATCTGGTCCGGACCGTCTATTTTCTGACCGATCGGGCCGCGGCTACCAAACAGATCTATCGTCTGAATTTCGACCTGGACCGCCGGGAGTACTGGGTGACCGTCCAGTCCGGGGAAGGCGAGTTTGTCCGGGCGGACTCCGACATCGTGACGCGCACAAGCCTGCCGGAAACGGTTCGGTTTGCGGATGTAGACACCCTGCATCAGGGTAAATTGACGCTGGGCGTGGCCTACATGGATTTTTTTCCCGTGGGGCGCGTGGATAAGACGACGGTGCATTTAACCGATGAGCAGAAGGACAACTTGACGCTCGTCGTCAACCCGGTTACGGGACGGGTCAAGGTATATGAAGGGTATCAGGAAGAGACGACCAAATCGACCTTCTGATCGATCGACCCAGAAGGGGTTCACGCTTTTGGAAGTGGTCGTCGCCCTTTCCATTCTGGCCGTGACCTTTGTGGTCCTCTTGGGACTCCGGAACCGTGACATCCTTCAGCATCTGGAGGCCCGATACTTGACCCGTGCCACGTTGCTGGCCCAGAAAAAGATCTCGGAAGTGGAGATGGCAGGTTTCCCTCCGCTCGGCATTATGGCCGGCGATTTTCCCCAGCCGGACGATATGTTCCATTGGACCCAGACAGTCGGTACCACCCCGTTGGATTTTGCCCGGGAAGTTACAATGGAGGTGGCCTGGCGGGAGGGCGAGCATTCGCAATCGGTCGTTTTGGTCACTTTTGTGATGGATGAACAATCGTGAGGAGAGGACACTGGAATGACCCGCGGGGGTTCACGCTCCTGGAACTGCTGGTTGCGCTGGGAATTGTCGCGATCGTTGTGACGCTTCTGTATGAGACCTTTAATGCCGTGCTCAGGTCCACGAAGGAGGTGGATGCGGAGAGCGAAATCGATCAGATGGTCCGGATCAGCATGGAAAGAATGACGAACGAACTGCGGTCGGCGTATTGGCGCCCCTCATCCGGGACCGGCGGGCCGACGGTGTTTATGTTCGTCGGCCAGGACAGTTCCGACAGCGATCAGCCCGCGGATACGCTTCAGTTTACGACGCTTTCCTACGCCCGCGTCGGCGAGGGGAGCGCCGATCCGACCGTCACGGTCGTGGAGTATGCATTGGTTCCGGACCCGGAAACTCAGACGAGCGTTCTGATGCACCGGGAGGAGACCGTCCCGCTCGAGCCATCGGAGAACAGTCTTGAAGAATATGAACTGGCCGAATCGGTGATCGGATTGAATTTTCGGTATTTTGATGGACAGAATTGGTTGGATCAATGGAGCGATGCGGATAAAAAGAGATTGCCGAAGGCGGTCGAGATTCAGCTCATTATCAAAGATTACTCCGGTCAGGAACGTCAGTTCATTACACAAACCGATATCCCTATCGGCCAGGCATCATGACTCTTAGGAGGCGGCTCCAATGGGTGAGTCGGCATCGGGCCGGATTGATCACGACCATCGGGTACGCCACCGCCGCCGTGATCACGATCACGGTTTTTGTCTATCTGACGTTCCCCTGGCAGAAACTTTCGGAGTGGATCCGGATCAAGATCGAACGGGCCACGGATCTTCAGGTTTCGGTTCAGAACAGTCGTGTTCGGTTTCCGTTCCTTCTGGTCTGGGATGGAGTTGAGATAAGTCGGGCGGGACATCCTGCTCCGGTCTTGATGGCGGTGGATCGGATATCGGTCGGCTGGCCGATCGGCGCGATCCTTCGGCGACATATCGATCTGGACCTGGCGGTCCGGGCCTGGGGAGGAGAAGCCCACGGCCGTTTAACGGCTCGCCGGGCGCCCCAGGGAATGCAATACCGCCTGGAAGCGAGCGGCAAGGGTTTTCAGCTCGGAAAGTTGGCCGCCGTGTTTCAACTTCCATCCGAGGGCGTGGTTGGTACGGTTCGGATCAATCGGTTTGAGCATGATTGGATGAATCAGGACTGGATGCAAGGGCAAGGCGTCTTGTCGTTGGAGGCGGCGGAGGTGGAACTTAAACAGTGGGAAATCCGTTTCAAGCGTCTGAACGGAAATGTGACCTTGAAAGCCGGAATGAGCAACCTGGAAAACTTTTCCGTTCAGGGAGAGGCCCTGGATCTGGTGGGCAGCGGAAGCCTCCTGCTCCGGGCGGATTTTATGGAAAGCCTGTTGAACTTTAACTCGCGCGTATCGTTACACAAGCCGAGCGGGCCGCTTACATTGTTGTCTACACTGGCCTCTCCCGACGGCCGCTTGGATTTTGCGCTTCGGGGGCCTTTGAAACAACCGATTCCGTATATAAACGGAGCTCCGTTTCCGGCGCTTGGTGCAGGCGGTTCCAGTCTGCCCGCGGGAACCGACCGGAAGGTTAAATCGATACCTCCGTCCACGATGGCTCCGGCTCGTCCCGGTTTGTCTTCCGCACCCGGACCCTTCCCGCAGCCGCCTGTCCGACCAAACGTTCAGGGAGACCGTAATTGATGAACTTTCGTCTGACACAGCCCATTCTGGGTCTTGATCTCGGATCTTCTTGCGTCAAAGCGGTTTCTCTACGAAAAAAACTGACGGGTCTGGAATGGGCCGGAGCGTATCAGAGAGATTGGTCCAGGACACAAGACCTCTTTGAATGGGCCAAGGAGCCGTTTTCAGGATTGAAGGAATGGCTTGCGGAGCATCGGTTGGCAACCGACCGCGTGGTGGTTTCGGTGCCCCTCCATCTGATCTCGCTGAGAACCCTGACCCTTCCCTTTCAGGACGCCCGGAAACTCGAAAAGGTGGTTCCATTTGAGATCGAAGCCCTTCTTCCCTATTCGCTGGAAGAGGTGGTGGTGGACTATCAGGTCATGGACATCGGGGACGGCAAGTCCCATCTCTTGGTGGCGGCCGTTCCACGCAGTCTGATGAAAAATTATCTGGACCAGCTGATCCGGGTCGGTGTTGATCCGGAATCGGTGGAATTGGACGGCATGGCCCTCGCGAATCTTGCGCGCCACGCGTTTCCCGAACCGCCCGGCGAAGGAGATCGCGCGAGCGACGATACGGCCGTCTTGGATATCGGGGCATCGAAGACGGTAGTCTGCATCCTGCGACGGGGACAGCCCTGTTTTCTGCGGACCCTTTTGTGGGGAGGCCGGAATGCGACGGCGGCCCTGTCGGAGGGGTGCGGGATTTCTCCGGCCGAGGCCGAGGAATGGAAGCGACAGGCCGGTTTGATGGATGACGGGATTCCGCACCTTCACCAGAAAGGGGTATCCAAGATCATCGGTCAGTCGCTGGATACGCTGGTGTCGGAATTGGTCCGGACCTTCCATGGTTACCAGGGGCAGGAACCGACGGCGGACCGGGCTACCGTAACCGAACTGGTCCTTTACGGCGGAGGGAGCAAGCTCAAAGGTCTGGAGTCCTATCTCGGATCCGAACTGGGGGTGCGCACTTCCACCCACACGCCCAAGATCGCTTCGAACAACGGAAACCGATGGGATCCGGCCTTGGCCATGAGTTTGGGACTGGCGCTGAAAGGAACCCAAACCGCCGACGGGTCGCGGATGAACTTTCGCAAGGGCGAGTTTGCGTACGGTCAAGAGACCTCGGTATCGGCGACCCGCGCGCGCTACGTTTGGATCGGGGCCTTTCTCGTGGCGGCCGTCGCGGCCACGGATCTCTACATGAAGTACAACATTCAAGTCAACAAGTATCAGGGACTGAAGACCCAAGTCCGAGAGGAATTCCATGCCATGTTCCCGGAAGTTAAGAATGTGGTGGATGAAGTTCAGCAGGCGAAGACGGCCGTTACCGAGATGAGGAAGAAATCGGCTCTGTTTGGACTGGATGATTGGTCCCCGTTGCAGCTGATGGCCGAACTGACCCGGCGGATCCCTCCCTCGGTCAAGATCGAGGTTCAGGATTTTGTAATCGAGCCGGGGCGACTTCGGCTGGAGGCCGAGACGGATAGCTTCGAGTCGGTGGATAAGATCAAGGCGTCGCTGGGGCAATTCGAGGCGTTTAAGGACGTGACGGTCAGCGACGCGAAGGTCAGCGCCGATCAATCCCGCGTGCGCTTCCGTTTGACGATGACCGTGGCGCCGAAAGGAGCGGGATGAACGCTTTTTTCCGGGCGGATTTTGTTCGGCAACTTCTGGCGCGCCTTCGACGCGACCGGATCACATCCCGCGAGCGGATCTATATCATCATCGGCGGCGTGACCCTGGTCGGGCTCCTCCTCTACGGACTTTATTCCGCGGCCACTTCTTACCTCGATCGGACGAAAGAAATCGACCGGCTGATCCGTCAGAAGGAAGAAGCTCTGACCACGCTGGATCAATTTCGTCGGGAATATGTCCAGATCAAAGGCCAAGTCGGTGCTCTGGATGAACGGATCGGAAAGGACCAGGGGAATTTTTCACTTCTGTCGTTTCTCGAGTCTCTGGCCGGGACGACCGATGTCCGGTCAAAGATCGCCTACATGCGGCCCCAGGCGGCCGTGCCGGTGGACCAGTACCGGGAGACGTCGGTCGAGATGAAGATCGAGAATGTCACGTTGGATCAGGCTGTGCGGTTTCTCTCGGCGATCGAACAGGCCCCGCATGTCCTGAAGATCAAGAACCTCCATTTTAAGACGCGTTACGCCGATCCCCAATTTTTAGATGTGACCTTCCTCGTCAGCACCTATGAGAAATCCGGCTGAACGGGCTAGGGACCGGCGGCGTCGATGCTTGGGTAGACGGGATAGAAATGAGAGTTGGGCTGGTTTGCATCCAACCGGCCGTCCGTGAAGCGGTCGAAGCGGGTGTTCTGCGGGGCCGTGGCGTCTGTTTCGTCATAGAAGAACATGCCGCCCGCGTGAACGGTCAGGGTCAGGGCAAAGATGCCTTTCGGGCTGTCCGGGATCGTGAAGAACTTGGGAAGGTCGATTGTGATGAGGGAATTGTAGTCGTGAAGGGGGAATCGGGCTGCAGGGACCTGCAGAGGGACGGTGGGCCGAGTCGCCGCGAGCGGCACGTAAGTTCCATCGCTCGTGTCGATCCAGCTGAACTGTGGGTTGTCCGTCACATTGCCGACCAGGACGTCGCCCGCATCGACCGGAACCCCGAGAGTCGGATCGGTGAGATCGAGCGTATAAAAGCGAAAGCGCCGATTAACAGGGGCGCCGTTTTCATACACCGGGATCTGAATCTCGAAATAGGTCAGTTCGACCTGCACTTGGCTGAAGTCGCAGGGACAAGCGCTTGGATAGACGGAGTTCACATCGGCGGATTGGGGCGTCGTGGTCAGATTAAGGACGATGGGCGCAGTGGTGCTCTGGGTATCGAAGACGGTGTACGATGGAGAGGTTTCACCCGGCTTGATTAACTGAACGCTCTTCACCCCGACCGTGACCGTTGAATTGTTGGGACTAATAAATCTGTCGGGCCAGCTGTCGTTGTCGCCGCTGGGGTCGGAATTCCCGAAATCGGCCACAACCAACGCCTCGACCCCTTGGTTTTTTTTCCCGCCGCAGGCCGTGAGCAGAAGCGGAAGAAAAAAAAATCCCAGAGCCCAAACAAATCCGGGGGCCGGCAGGAGATTTCTAATGGAGAAGAATAAACTCATCCCGGAAACCATTTTAGCAGAATGGTCGTCGGATTGAAAATGAAAAGTCGGGCGGTCGTGAATATGGGAAACCGTAAGCTGCCGGGTGATGAACGGGGCGTCGCGCTGCTTCTGACCCTGGTGATCCTGGTATTGCTCACGGCGATCATCGTGGAATTCGATTACGGCGCCAAAGTGAATTTGATTACGGCCGCCAATTTCCGGGATGAGGTGCAGGCGGTCTATCTGGCGAAATCGGGCGTGGCCGCGGCCCGCGCGGTGTTGAAGGATGACGCCCTGCACCACGGAGCGTATGACGCCTTGACCGAGTTCTGGGCCCAACCCATCCCTCCTTATCCCGTGGGTGACGGGTTTGTCTCGGTCGAGATCGCGGATGAGGCCGGCAAAATCGATATCAACCGTCTGGGGAATAATCGTAGTCAAGCAAGAGACGACGCCGCCTATATGTTGAAAAGGCTGTTGAGGGTGTTGGAAGTTGATCCCGGGGTGATCGATCCGATTGTCGAGGCGATCAAGAATTGGGTGGATCCGGACGCCGCGCACGACTGCCTGGACGAGTTTTATTATCAACAACAGAATCCGCCGTATCATTGCAAAAAGGGTCTGATGGATACACTTTCGGAGTTGCTTTTAGTGAAGGGGGTCACGCCGGAGATCTACAAGAAAATCCGGCCCTATGTGACGACGGTCTCATCCCCATCCCGTCCAATCAATGTCAACACGGCCGGCCTGCCGGTTCTGGAGGCACTGGATGATAATATCGACCCGGAAACCGCGGCCTGCATCCAGGATCGTCGACCGTATGAAAACAGCTCGATGTCCGATTTTTTCGGTTGTGCGGTTGCCACTCCATGCAAGGATCCGTCTTCGGTCTGTTCCAGGCAGATCGGGGTTCAGAGCAGTTACTTCTCGGTGAAATCGAGCGGAAAGATGTATGATACGGAGAAGGTCATTACGGCCATGATTCAGAGGCAAGGAAGCAAGGCAAACCTTGTTTCATGGCAGATCGAATAATCCGGTGCGATGATCATCAACAGAAGCATCACTCCGTCTGGACCGATTTGATACTGTACTTGATCCTTCCCTCAAGCCACCGGTCCGGACAGTTTTTTGTGTCCTGGATGAAGTTGCCGATCTCCTGCGGATTCACGGGCCGCAGCTCGCCCTTCGGGTTTCCGGGAACGATGACGCGAAGCGGCAGCGTCAGATCTTCCTGAGTCAGATCCTTTCCTTTCGAGTCCAGCATCTCAAGATGAAGCGTAAAGCTTTTAATAGGTTGACTTCCGGTGTTTTTGATTTCGCCAAACACCTCGCAAACAACCGCGTTCCGCTGGAAGTCTTGATAGCGGTGCGCATGGACGGCAAGGGGAGTGATCGGCATTGGCACTTTCGCGGGTTGGGCCGGCCGATTCCATAAGACAAGACTGAAGAACGTGACAACAAGAATTAGACGGAAACGCATGTGTTTTGCTTATTCACGTATTGTGTGATCAACCGCTTGAAGCCCGATCTCGGATGTGTTATCCTTCAATAGTTTTTTCTCACGAGAGTCACGCCATAGTGTACGCAGAACAGCTGTGAAATTCAAGCCCTAAGGATCAAACGTGATCGAAGATCATTCCTATGTTTTAAAACGGCTATCCACGACTCAGGCTTCACCGCGTTTTACGATCGATTACGAAAAAGAGCTTAACCCGGCGCAGTATGCCGCCGTCAGCGCCTTGGAAGGGCCCGTTTTGGTCATCGCCGGTGCCGGCAGCGGCAAGACCCGCACCCTGGTTTATCGTGTCGCCCGTCTGATCGAATCGGGTTTGCCCCCTCAAAATCTTCTCTTGCTGACCTTTACCCGAAAAGCGGCTCAGGAGATGCTGAACCGCGCGGGCCTTCTGCTTGGAACCGCGTGCGATCGCGTGGCCGGAGGGACCTTCCATTCCTTCTCCAACACCATCCTTCGACGATATGGGACGGCCATCGGATTGGATCCGGCATTCACGATCCTGGATCGATCCGACAGCGAGGATGCGATCCATCTCCTGCGGAACGCTCGCGGGCTTGGGGATCGTGAAAAACGCTTCCCTCGCAAGAATACCCTCGCCGACATCTTCAGCGCTTCGGTGAATAAGGCCATCGCCCTTGAAGAGATTGTTCTCACAAGTTATCCCCACTTCTCCGAGCATCTCGGACCGATTCTAAGGTTGGAAAAGGCCTATGCCGAGTACAAAGGACAAAGAGCGCTTCTGGATTACGATGATCTGTTGCTTAAGCTTCGGGAGCTTCTGGAAACCCGACGCGACATCCGCGAGCAACTTTCGGAGACTTACCGGACCATCATGGTGGATGAATATCAGGATACCAACAAAATTCAGGCGCGTGTTGTTCGTCTCCTCTGCGCTCGGCATGAAAACATCATGGTGGTCGGCGACGACGCTCAGAGTATTTACTCCTTCCGAGGGGCCCACTTCAAGAACATCATGGACTTTCCAACGGAGTTTCCCAAGGCGCGAATTTTCAAATTGGAAGAGAACTATCGAAGCACGCAGCCGATTCTCAATCTGACGAACGAGATTATCAACCAAGCGTGTGAAAAATATTCCAAACATCTCTTTACGCATCAAAAGGAAGGACGTCAACCGGTGCTGGTCCGGGCTGAGACCGAGAACTGGCAATCCCGGTTCGTTTGTCAGAGAATATCGGAACTGCGAGACGAAGGAGTGCCACTGGGGGAAATCGCGGTTCTTTTCCGGTCCAGCCACCATTCCTTTGATCTTGAGATTGAATTGGCCAAGCATGGCCTGTCGTTTGTGAAGCGGGGAGGTTTTAAGTTTATCGAGACGACTCATGTGAAGGATGTCCTCGCCCATCTCCGGGTTATACAGAATCCCCGCGATGCCGTGAGTTGGAACCGGCTCCTGCTGTTGATCGAAGGGGTGGGGCTGAAAAAGAGCCAGATGATAATTACGGCCATGGCCAAGGAAACGGATTGGCTCAAAGCATTGAAAGCGCAATCTCTGCAAGGTTCAGGTGGGGCGGTATTGAAAGAGGTGGCCCGTTTATTCGAAGACCTTCGGGGGACCGTTTCGGTTCCCTCCGAGCAATTGAATCGGGTCTACGATTATTACATGCCGCTCCTATCGCAACGCTTTGACGACCACCCCAAACGGATCAAAGATCTTGAACATCTGTATGCGATTACAGAACGTTATCTTAGGCTCGATGAGTTTCTCAGCGATATCACGCTTGAACCGCCGGCCGAATCCCTTTCCGAGAGCGATCTAACAGCAAAGCATAACGGTCCTGAAAATGAAAAGCTTATTCTATCGACTATTCATTCGGCCAAAGGGCTGGAATGGCATGCCGTCTTTATTATCTGGGCACTGGATGGGAAATTTCCATCGATGTATTCATTTGATAATACAGAGGAACTTGAAGAGGAACGACGGTTGATGTATGTGGCCGCCACCCGTGCCAAGAAGGAGTTATACATTACATATCCGATAAATGTTTATGAGAAGGTTTTAGGAACGGTTTTATCAAGGCCCAGCCGTTTCTTAACTGAGATCCCACGGGCGTTGTTCGACGCATGGTCGCTTTTAGAGTAAAGTGTTAGAAATCAATTAGTTGTAAATTTGACAAAGACGCCGTTAGGTGGTAAATTTAAAAAAAATCACAAAAGTGATCAAAAAATTGATTGGAAATAAAAAAAAGAGTGAAGGTTTAAACCGTGAAAAGAGTCCGCTCGCATACTCTAGTCTTACTGTTAACCATCCTGACGAGTGCTCCCCGCGGAGGATATGCATTTGATGGGACCTTGAATCCTATTATACATACTCCTTCCCAGGCCGATGTTATTCAGGAAAACAACCGAACATTTCTGACGACCTTCTCCAACAATCTTGATCTGGCTTTCCAGAAAACACTGAACGACCGATACCCGCTCCTCTCACTTTATTATCGTGATATTTCGACAAACGCAGGGTCGGCTTACCTATTGTCGGACACCGAACGGAATGAGGAAAGCCGTTTTGTGACTCGACAGGCCCTATTTAAAGCCCTTCAGGACACCGTTAACGATGTAAATCTCCTCTACACATTAAAGGAGTACAGTCGGGCCATGACGACGGCCAATATGAAAGTTAGTGATGGGAACGTAAATTTTGAAGGGCCATCCTTGAATCATGCCGGCAATCATGACGATTCCTTAACCCAGGACGCACTTCGAAGCAGCCTGATGTTGGTCAACAACGCGGATTTTGGCTTGAACTTCCAGACGAGCTTTGGCTCGGTCCATTCCAATCTGACCTATTTCTTGGCGGGGCACGATATTCTGGGGGCCAGCCTTCAGAAGGATCTCTCCCAACATTCCAGACTCGTCTTGGAATATCGCATGGCGCCGAATGAAAACAGGGCGCTGCTCAGTCTCCATCTCCCGTTTCAATACTGACAATTTCCTCGATTGGTCAAGATTTGTGACACCGACCTTCGATACAAGTGCCTTAATCTTTCAGAGCGTCTTCACGAGCTTTCAACTTGATGCTTTTCGGAAATTAGCCCGGTGGCCAAGTCATTTGACGGCCGCCCATCAGATGAACGTGTAGGTGGTAGACGGTTTGCCCGCCTCCCGGTCCTGTATTGATCACGGCTCGGAATCCGGACGGGTTGAGGTCGTGCGTCTTCGCCAGTTCGTTTGCGACCATAAAAAGAGAACCCATCAGTTCCTTGTCCCCTTGGGTCAGGTTCATCAACGAATCGACATGTTTCCGTGGAACAACGAGAATATGGACGGGGGCTTGAGGGTTGATGTCTTCAAAAGCCACGACCGCTTCGTCCTCATAAACGATGCGGCCCGGGATTTCTTTTTTAACGATGCGACAGAACAGGCATTGGGTCATGTCAGGATCTCCTCTTTCGAATGAATCGGCTCATTTTGCCGAAACGTTTCTGCAATTCTTCATAGATGTCGACGGGGGCGATATTGTGATAGCCCATCAAAACCAATATGTGAAACCACAAATCGGCGATCTCCCAGATGATCTCGGGCGTGCGATTGTTTTTTGAACCGATGATCAATTCGCCCGATTCTTCCCCGATTTTTTTTAATATTTTATCCCGACCCGAAGTCAACAACCAGGAAACATAGGATTTCCGTTTAGGCGATTGTTTTCGATCAAGGATAACTTCATAGATACGGTCCAGGACCAACGCCCTTGCCGATGTCGGTTTCAGCCGAAGGAGACGGCCGTTCTTTACAGTTCTGAAGAAACAGGACCGCTGGCCGGTGTGACAGGCAGGTCCATCCGGTTCGACGCGGACCAAGAGGGTGTCTCCGTCGCAATCGATCTGGATTTCCTGCACGTTCATATAGTTCCCGGAAGTGGCCCCTTTGTGCCAGAGCAATTTTCTCGAGCGGCTCCAGAAATGGGCCTGGCCGGTCCGCATCGTCTTTTCCAGCGACTCGCGGTTCATGTAGGCCATCATCAGAACCGAGTTGTCCCGTTGATCCTGGACGATCGCGGGAATCAGGCCTTCTGCATTGAATTTCAAACCGGCGGGCAGTCGTTTTGAAAACCTCATTTGAACCTCACCGGAAAGCGAACCGGGACGCCTTTGGACCGGAGAAACGTCTTGGCGTCGAGCAGGGTATACTGTTTATAATGGAAGATCGAGGCCGCCAAAACGGCATCCGCCTTTCCATCGGCCAATACGTCGTAGAGGTGTTGCAAGTTGCCCGCTCCGCCCGACGCGATGATCGGGATCGAGACGGCATCGGATACCGCCCGCGTGAGTTCAATGTCGTAGCCTTTTCGAGTGCCGTCCTGATCCATGCTGGTCAATAAAATTTCACCCGCGCCAACTTCCGCCATTCGGACCGCCCAGGCGACGGCCTCCAGCCCGGTCGCTATTCTCCCGCCGTGGGTGTAAACCTGCCAGGTATTCTGAGATCGTTTGGCGTCGATCGCGACCACGATGCATTGGCTGCCAAACCGTTCCACGGCGGTCTTTACAAAAGGGGGGTCCTCCACGGCAGCGGTGTTGATCGAAACCTTGTCGGCGCCCGCGAGCAGGAGTTCACGGATGTCCTGGAGGGTCCGGATCCCGCCCCCGACCGTGAGCGGCATGAACACCTCGGCGGCCGTCCGCTCCACGACGTCCAGGAGGATTTTCCGTTTCTCGTGGGAAGCGGTGATATCGAGGTAGCAAAGCTCATCGGCGCCTTCTTCGTCATAGTGCCGTGCGATCTCGACGGGGTCGCCGGCATCGCGTAGGTTCAGAAATCCGACGCCCTTCACGACACGTCCATCCTTTACATCCAGGCAAGGGATGATTCGCTTGGCCAGCATTAGACCGCCCCTCGCCCGATCATAAGCGCCTCGCGGAGGTTGACGGTGCCGGTATACAGGGCCTTTCCGATGATGATGCCGGCGACCCCGGATGACTCCAATTCGCACAACGACCGGATGTCTTCGAGAGAAGAAACGCCTCCGGAGGCGATGACCGGGATCTCCACGGAGTGGGCCAGTTCCCGAATGGCATCGAGATTGGGTCCTTGGAGCATGCCGTCTTGTTGGACGTCGGTGAAGATGATGGAAAGGATTCTAAGTCCGCCCAGTTTTTTGGCAAATTCGATTACACCCTCCCCTGTGGGTTGAGTCCATCCCTGTACTAATATCTTTCCCTCTCGAGCATCTAATCCCACCGATATTCCGCCGGGAAATAAATCACAGGCTGATTTTAGAAACTCAAAGGATTGTAATGCTTTTGTCCCTAGAACAAGCCTGGATGCTCCTATCCGTCTGTAATTCTCAATGTCAAGGAATGTCCTTATGCCACCCGCTGCCTGAATCGGGATTTTGACGGATTGAACGATCTTCAGAATTTGGTTGCGGTTTTTAGGAGACCCGCTGAACGCCCCGTCCAGATCCACGACATGGATCAATTCGGCTCCTTCGGATTCCCACCGGCGGGCGACCGCGACCGGGTCGTCCGAATAGATCGACTCGGTTCCGAGACGGCCCTGTTGGAGTCGGATGCATTTCCCGTCCTTGATATCGATCGCTGGGATGATTACCATCAGCGCGTCTTCGCTTGGGCCCAGGGGGAGGCCGCCATGAGCTGCTCGACTCCGTCATCGGACAATTCGGCCGCCGTGAGCCATCGTCCTCCGCGTCTGAAGAAAAGGTGGAAGGCCGAGATATCTTCCATCAATGACTTTTGAGTTTCGTTATAGCTGGCCTTCCAAAGGAGATGGCCGTCTTCGGGATGGATGAGCTGAACCGTGAACCCGACCGAGGCCGGTTTACGGATTCCATAAGCGTCTCCCTCCCGCTCCGTAAATGTCGTCACCGATCCGAAAAGCACGGTGGATGTTTTCAGAATCTTCCCGATCTGTTCGGCCCGCTCTAAATCGGAGAGGGGCGCGGCCCCGCCGTCCGACGGAAGGGGCGCTTGGTTCCCCCAGCGGATGACGGTGACGTGGCGTTCGATCAGTTTTTGGTAAAACTGGTCCGTGATCATTTGGGCCCCGTCGTCCTCGACCCTGCCGGAACGGATCTCGCCCGTGGATTGAGGTTCCACGATGAACGGAATGAGGCCAACCTCCTGGATGGAATGTTTTTCAAGTTCGGCCGGCAACAAACTTTGGATGTATTTTGCCCCGCAGCCGGCCAGCGCGGCCCCGAGAAGCAGGATCAGAAAAAAGCCTGTTGTTCTTATCGGCATCGGGCAAAGTTCCGAAGGAGCCTCAAACCGACCGCCTGACTTTTTTCCGGATGAAACTGGCAGGCAAAGACGTTTTCGACAGCGATGCTCGAAGCGAAAGGTTGTCCGTATTCCGTCAGGGTAGCGATCGTGTCCTGATCTTCGGGTTCCACATAATAAGAGTGAACGAAATAGACCATCGCGTCCGTGGGAAGATCTTCAATCACCGGTGCGGGTTTCTGAATCGACAGGGTGTTCCATCCCATATGCGGCACTTTCAGCGCGTCATGCGGGAAGCGAACGACGCGGCCCCGGATCCATCCCAATCCTTTATGGAGTCCGAATTCTTCGCTCTCCGTGAAGAGGAGTTGCAGTCCCAGGCAGATGCCGAGAAACGGTTTTCCGCTCGACAAGGCCCGATGGATGGGATCGATCAGGCGCATCTCCTCGAGGTTGCGCATGCAGTCCGGAAAGGCGCCCACGCCGGGAAGCACGACGTGGCTCGCGTCCGCGATACGCCGGGGGTCGCGCGTGACGTCGGCCGCGAAGCCCAGCCGTTCGAAGGCCTTCGAGACGCTGCGAAGATTGCCCATGCCGTAATCGATGATCGCAATCATGTCGTTCGTTACAATTTTCCCTTTGTGGATGGAACGCCGCGTGTCCGCGCATCGATCTGCACGGCCTGATCCAGCGCCCGTCCAAACGCCTTGAAGATCGCCTCGAGTACGTGATGGGGATTCTTCCCGTAGGGAACATTGATATGGAGCGTGGTTCCGCTGTGGACGACGAACGCCTTAAAGAACTCTTCAATGAGCTCCACATCGAAATCCCGGATCATTTTCTTTTTCGGCAGGGGGACCTGATAAATCAGGTACGGCCGGCCGGAAAGGTCCAGATCCACATGGGCGATCGCTTCGTCCATCGGCACGGAAAAGGAACCATACCGTTTGATGCCCTCCTTGTTCCGCAGCGCCTTGGCCACGGTCTCCCCCAAAACGATTCCGATATCCTCCACCGTATGATGAAAGTCGACCTCCGTGTCCCCCCGAGCCATGACCGTGAGGTCGAGCCGACCGTGTTTGGCCATCAGGGTCAGCATGTGATCCAAAAACGGCATCGTGGTATGAATGCGGCTCTGCCCGGTGCCGTCCAGGTCCAAGCGGATTTTCACCTGGGTTTCGGATGTCTTCCTCTGAACCTCGGCCAAGCGCGTCTTCATTGCGTGCGAACCTCCACGGCCCGGGCGTGTGCCTGAAGCCCTTCCATCTCCGCGATCCGAATCGCGGCTTCCTTGACCCGTGACAGGCCTTCACGGCTGAACGCAAGGAGGCTGGTCTTTTTCACAAAATCGTCCACCGACAGGGGCGACGAGAAACGGGCCGTTCCCCCGGTGGGCAGGACATGGTTTGGACCCGCGACATAATCGCCGAGCGACTCGGTGGTGTAGTGACCGAGGAAGACGGCCCCGGCATGTTTGACCATCGGGAGCAGGCGATCCGGTTGGTCCACGGCCAATTCGAGATGCTCCGGCGCAATCGCGTTGGCCATCATGACCGCCTGGGCCAAGTCTCGAACCCGGAAGATTTTTCCCGAACGACGGAGCGATTGGGTGATGATCTTCTTCCGCGGCAGATCCTTGATCTGCTCTCGCATCCGCGTCCGGACTTTTCGGATCAGCGAGTCGCTGGGGGTGATCAGGATCGAGACGGCTTGCTCGTCGTGTTCGGCCTGTGACAGGAGATCGGCCGCGACAAATCGGGGGTCGGCCGTGTCATCCGCGATCACGACGATCTCGCTGGGACCGGCGATCATGTCGATGTCCACCAGGCCGAAGACCAGCCGTTTGGCCGTGGCGACGTAAATGTTTCCCGGTCCCACGATCTTGTCCACCCGGGCGAGAGTCTTGGTCCCGTAGGCCATCGCCCCGATCGCCTGCGCGCCGCCGATGGTATAAATTTCGTCGACGCCGGCCAGATCGGCCGCGACGAGCAGATGAGGGTTCATCTCCCCCCGATGGGTCGGCGTGCACATCACCACTTCCGGAACGCCGGCCACTTTGGCCGGGACGGCGTTCATCAGGACGGAAGAGGGATAGGACGCTTTCCCTCCGGGGACATAGATCCCGACCCGATCCAGCGGGCGCACCAATTGGCCCAGGGTGATCTGTTGCTCCTCATAATTCCAGCTCTTGAGCTTTTGTCGTTCGTGGAACGACCGGATTCGGTGGGCGGCGAAGCGGAGCGACTCCACGGCCTCGGGCGCGACCTGACGGTAAGCCTCTTTGATGCGATCCGGACGAATTCGAAGCCGGTCGGCGGTAAGACGGATTTGATCGAATTCGCGCGAATAGCGAAGGACGGCGGCGTCTCCCTGCCGTCGGACCGCTTCAAGAATGGTCCGGACCGTCGTCTCGACGCCCGCCGGGCTTGAAGGGGTCCTTCGCAGTCGGGCCAGCCACGCCCGGGTTGACGTTTGTGTGTTGAGCCGGATCAGCTTCATGGGGCCGCCTCGGAGATCGTTTTTTCCAGTCGTTGGATCAGGTCCGTGATCGTTTTGGTTTTTGTCTTAAGGCTGGCCCGGTTGACGATCAACCGGGCGGTGGACTCCGCGATGACCGCCTGTTCCTCGAGGTGGTTCTCGCGCAGGGTCGTCCCGGTGGTGATCAGATCCACGATCTGTTCCGACAGCCCCACCAACGGGGCCAGCTCGATCGCCCCGGACAGCCGGATGATCTCGACCGGCAGCCCCTTTTCGTTGAAATACCGCTCCGCAATTTTAGGATATTTCGTCGCGATCTTAAGCTTACCCGAGGACCAGCTGGGCGTCAGGGCCGCCCTGCGGGGTCCCGCCACCACGATCCGGCAGGCCCCGAAACGAAGATCGAGCGGTTCGTACACGTCGGGTTCCTGCTCCAGCAGAACATCTTTGCCCGCGATGCCCATGTCGGCCGCGCCGTACTCGACGTAAGTGGGCACATCCACCGCGCGCACGATCACCATCCGGATCCGATGCGGGGCGTCTTCGAAAAGGAGTTTACGGCTGTCGGCTTTTAACCCCCGCGGAAGAAGTCCGTTTTTCTTGAAGAGGGCGATGGACGAGTTCAGCAGGCGGCCTTTCGGCAATGCGACGGTCACGGTATCTTTCATGGCGTTTGTTTATTGGTAGGGGCTTGCGTCGCCCCCTCCACCGGCCAAGCCGGATGGAGCCTCCCCCTATCGCTCACGTTGTTCGCCGGGTAGATACACACGAGCAGATCCCGCGAGTATCTACGTGATCCGGGTGATTTTGCCCCCAAGGTTTGAAAATTTCTGCTCGAGCTGTTCGTAGCCCCTGTCCAGATGATACACGCGTGAAATCTCGGTCTCGCCTTCCGCAGCCAGTCCCGCGAGCACCAAGGAGGCGCTGGCCCGAAGGTCCGAGGCCATCACCGGTGCCCCGCTCAAGCGGCGAGTCCCTTTGATGACGGCATTGCTTCCTTGGACGTTGATGTCGGCGCCCATTCGGCGGAGTTCGGCCACGTGGGTGAAGCGGTTCTCGAACACCGTCTCGGTGATCACGCTCAGACCGTCCGAGAGGGCCATCAAGGCCATCATCTGGGCCTGCATGTCCGTCGGGAAACCCGGGTAGGGGAGCGTCTTGATGTCCACCGCCCCGATCCGCCCCGTTGCCGCGGCCCGGACACCATCCGTTTCCTCGCCAATCTCGACGCCCGCCTCCCGCAGTTTTTGCAAAACGGCGTCCAGGTATCGAGGACCGCAACCGCGGACGAAGATTTCTCCCCGGGTGATGGCGGCGGCCGTCAGGTACGTTCCGGCCTCGATGCGGTCGGGCATGATGCGGTACGAACACGAATGGTCCAGCGATTCAACGCCGTCGACCGTGATCACGTCCGTGCCGGCGCCGTGGATCTTCGCACCGCACCGGATCAGGAAATGCGCCAGATCCACCACCTCCGGCTCGCGGGCGGCGTTCTCGATCACCGTGACCCCGTCCGCCAGCGTGGCGGCCATCATCAGATTCTCCGTGCCCGTGACCGAGGCCAGGTCCAGGTAGATGCGCGCTCCTTTGAGACGCCGTGCCTTGACGGCGACGTACCCGTGTTCGATCTGAATCTCGGCCCCCATCTTCTCAAGCCCCATCAAATGGAGGTTGATCGGCCGGGCTCCGATCGCGCAACCTCCCGGAAGCGAAACTCGGGCTTCCCCGAAGCGCGCGGCCAGCGGGCCCAGGACCAAGACGGAGGCACGCATGGTCTTGACGAGCTCATAAGGCGCTTCATGACGGGTCAGGGCGGGCATCCGGATCGTCCATCCGCCCTGTCCGTCGTCTTCGATGACGGTGCCCAGATGGTTCAAGAGGCGTTTGATCGTCGCCACGTCCATCAGCTTCGGAACATTGAGGACGCGGTGTTCGGCCCGGCTGAGCAGGGTTGAGACGAGGATGGGCAATGCGGCGTTCTTGGCCCCGCTCACCTTGACCTCGCCTTTAAGTCGCTTGCCTCCCTTGATCCGGATTTTATCCATGCGGGTTCACGGTTTCGTCAGAACGACCGCCCGGTCAATTTTTTGCAGGTCTTTTTTGATTTCGTCCACCCGCCAGCCGGCTTCCTCGGCCAGGGTCCGAACGTCGTCGGCCTGCCGGATTCCGATCTCCAAACCCATGCGTCCGCCGGAGCGAAGCAGCTCAATGCCCTGAGCAAGAATCCGTCGATAATAATCCAGGCCGTCGGGCCCGCCGTCCAGCGCGATCCGCGGTTCGTGGTCCCGGACCTCCGGTTGCAGGACCGGGATCTCCCCCGTCGGGACATAGGGCGGGTTGGAAATCAAAAGATCAATGCACCGGGCCGGTCCCGCGGTTCTCAATGGACCAAAGAGGTCCCCTTCCAGGAATTCGATCCGGCCGTCGGCGTCGTGCCGGACGGCGTTAAGACGGGCGATCCGGAGGGCGTCCGCCGACAGGTCGGTTGCAAGAACCCGGGCCCATGGAAACAGTTTGGCCAGGACGACGGCCAGACAGCCGCTCCCGGTTCCAAGGTCCGCCACGGTGATCGAGGCATCCGACGGTTCCGGGATCGACTCCAGGGCGATCTCGATCAACAGTTCCGTCTCGGGTCGCGGAATCAGAACATCCGGGGTTACGTAAAACTCCAGGCCCCAGAATTCCTGGCCGCCGAGGAGGTACTGAAGCGGTTCCCGTCCCGCGCGGCGTCGGATCAGATCTTCAAAAATCGATCGGCGATCGGGATCGAGCCCTAACGCGTCGGACCGATAAAGGTCCAGGCGCGTGCGGCCCAAAACGTGCGCGAGCAAGGTCTCGGCTTCCCGGCGGGCCTCCGGGAGGCCGGCGTCGGTCAGCGCGCGCGTCGCCGTTTTGAGAACGTTCTGCCGTTCTTGTGTCGGGGGTGTCGTGATGCCCATTTTCATGATGGATCAGGATGTCGTGACCGTGTTGAGCCGGTCGGATTGATCGGCCGCAATGAGTGTGTCGACGATCTCGTCCAGATCCCCCTCAAGGATTTGGTTGAGCCGGTGCAGAGTCAATCCGATCCGGTGGTCGGTCACCCGGTTCTGGGGGAAATTGTACGTGCGTATTTTCTCGCTTCGATCCCCCGTACCGACCTGCGATTTTCTCGCCTTGGCCGTCTCGGCTTCCTGCCGTGTTTTTTCCACCTCCAGAAGCCGGGAACGCAGCACGCGCATCGCCTTATTTTTGTTCTTCAACTGAGATCGCTCGTCCTGACAACTGACGACCGTGCCGGTCGGAATGTGGGTGATCCGGACGGCCGAATGGGTCGTGTTGACGCCCTGTCCGCCCGGCCCGGAGGAGCAGAACGTGTCGATCCGGAGATCGTTCGGGTCGATCGTGATGTCCACCTCTTCCGCTTCCGGAAGCACCGCGACGGTGACGGCCGAGGTGTGAATGCGCCCCCCCGCTTCGGTGACGGGAACGCGTTGAACCCGATGAACTCCGCTTTCGAATTTCAGATGCCGGTAGGCGCCTTTGCCTTCGATGGCGACGATGACCTCTTTCAAACCGCCGATTCCGGTCGGGCTGGAGGTGACCATCTCGACATGCCACCGGTGATTCTCGGCATAGCGGGTGTACATCCGGAACAGTTCGGCCGCGAAGAGGGCGGCTTCGTCTCCCCCCGTGCCGGCGCGGATTTCCAGGAAGGTGTTCTTGTCGTCCCGGGGGTCTTTCGGCAACAGAAAGGCCTTGAGCTTCTGTTCCAGCGCTTCCTTGCGTTTCAGGAGGTCCTGATATTCGTGCTCGGCCAGTTCCCGAAACCCGGCCTCCGCCCCGGTGTCGCGCAGGATCTCTTCCGTGGCCTCGACCTCTTTGAGGACGGCCTTGTACTCTTGGTATTGATCCACAACCTCCGAGAGATCCGACCGCTCCTTCGCGAGGCGCTGGAGCTGCGTCGCATCCGCGAGGACGCGCGGGTCGCTCAGGGCCTGATTCAAGTCGTCGAATTTATCTTCGATCGACTCGAGCTTTTTAATGAAAATTGGATCGATGTTCATCGTCATCCAAGCTTATTTCTTCTTGTACTTTTTCCGGAACCGCTCGACGCGACCTTCCGTGTCGATCAGTTTCTGCGTGCCCGTAAAAAAGGGATGGCAGGAGGAACAGATCTCGACATGGATATCGCTCCGGGTTGAACGGGTGTTAATGATGTTTCCGCAAGCGCACGTGATCGTGGTCGTTTGATACGCCGGGTGAATCCCTTCTTTCATTTTATTTAATCCTCCTTGTTTATTAAACCGTGGGGGTTCTCTCCACCCCCGGAGTCAAACCGGCCGCTTGGATATCCCTTGTTTAGGTGAAGCCGTGTCTGAGCAAACAGGTCATTATAACATTTTTGATTTCTTGTGAAAAGGGCCTGGTTTGGGAATGCCTTGATCGAGAACCGAAAGGGGGTTTCCCGTCCTCGATTCGAGACGAGGGGATCGAAGGGCTACTTGTTCATAGATTCAAGGAACTCTTTGTTGGTTTTAGTGTTTTTGATTTTATCGATCAGGAATTCCATGCTCTCCACGGTCGAAAGGGGACTCAGAACCTTTCGCAGAATCCACATTTTGTTCAGGTCGTCCCGGTCCACCAGCAGTTCTTCCTTTCGGGTCCCGGACTGGTTGATGTCGATGGAGGGGAACACGCGCTTGTCGGCCAGTTTCCGATCGAGATGGACTTCCATGTTGCCCGTTCCTTTGAATTCCTCAAAGATCACGTCATCCATCCGGCTGCCCGTGTCGACCAGGGCCGTCGCCATGATCGTCAGGCTGCCCCCGTTCTCGATGTTCCGGGCCGAGCCGAAAAATCGTTTGGGCCGCTGAAGGGCATTCGCGTCCAAGCCGCCCGACAAAACCTTGCCGCTCGGTGGGATGATGGAGTTGTAGGCCCGGGCCAGTCGCGTAATGCTGTCCAGCAGGATCACCACGTCGCGTTTGTGTTCGACCAGACGTTTGGCTTTCTCCAGAACCATTTCCGCAACCTGCGCATGGCGCTGCGCGGGCTCATCGAAGGTTGAACTGACCACTTCGGCCTTTACCTGGCGCTGCCAATCCGTGACCTCTTCGGGCCGCTCATCGATGAGCAGAACGATCAAGGTGATTTCGGGATGATTAGAGAGAACGGCCTTCGCGATATTCTGAAGGAGAACCGTTTTGCCGGTGCGGGGGGAGGCGACGATCAATCCGCGCTGTCCTTTCCCGATCGGCGTGATCAGTTCCATGACCCGGGTCGACAATTCCAGGGGATCGTGTTCCAGGCGGATCTTTTCTTCCGGGTACAGCGGGGTGAGGTTATCGAACAGGATCTTGTCCCGCGCCGTCTCCGGATCTTCGAAATTGACCTTTTCCACTTTTAAGAGTGCGAAATACCGCTCGCCTTCCTTGGGGGGGCGGATCTGTCCGGAGACGATGTCGCCGGTGCGGAGGTTGAAGCGGCGGATCTGGGAGGGAGAAATATAAATGTCATCGGGCCCGGGGAGATAATTGTAATCCGGCGCCCGCAGGAAACCGAAGCCGTCCGGGAGCGTTTCCAGGACGCCTTCGCCATAAATGACGCCGTTCTTTTCGGCCTGGGCCTGAAGGATGGCGAAGATCAGCTCCTGCTTTCGGAGGTTGCTGGCTCCATCGATCTTCAAATCCTTCGCGACGTCATTCAGCTCCGCGATGTTTTTTTCCTTTAGTTCTTGAAGATTCATTCGGTTCTCCTTGACATTATCCATCATATGCGCTCTCAGTCGTGACCCGGATTGCAACAAGCCAAACCCGGGTGAGTTTGAACGTGCGTTTTTAGTGTTTAGTATTTAAGCGTCAACGGTTTCTTCATCCAACGTGTCTGCTGCGACCCGCAGCATGCAGGTCGGCCGCAATGGAGCAGTCGATCAAGTTCGGGTGAGGGTGATGTTGTGTAGGATAGTTCACTCGGAGGACTCAAGGCTGCCGCAATTTATGCTGCATGTAATAACTTAAAGATGAGATGTCTGGATTTATTTCCCTGTTGAAGAATCGGTTTCTTGCGGTGTGTATTTTCATACTATAGCCGATCCTTATGGATTTTGTCAACTCCTTATTTAAAGGGGCATGCGTCGCCCCCTCCACTGAAGCTTCCGAAGGTTCCGGTTTCCCTTATTTACGATTTACCATTCTCGATTCACCAAATTCCCCGCCAAAGGTCGTAAATCGTAAATAGGGGAAAATTTCCCTGCGGGGAATTTTCGGCCACCCCCTCCGGCTTGCTTTGCCCGCCGGCAACTACTTTAAATCTCTCGCGCACCGAAAACCGGCGTCCGGGAAGGCTCCTTCGGGACTGATGTAGAAACGGTAGGAGGTTCGATAAAAATACGGAATCGCGTAATGCCCCATGCCGCCCCAGCTGCTGCCTCGAATGACCTTGAATTTTTCCCCGAAGGTTTCGCTGGTATAATCGGATCCGGGGTAGGGTTGATACCAGTCCGCGGTCCATTCCCAGACGTTTCCGGCCATGTCGTACACGCCGTAAGGACTTTTCCCGGCTTCGAAATGGCCGACGGGGGTTAAATCGCCGATGCCGGTGTCTCCGGTGTTGGCCTTGGCGGCGTCGAATTCATTGCCCCAGGGATAGTCCCGTCCGTCCGTGCCGCGAGCCGCCTTCTCCCATTCGGCTTCGGTCGGCAATCGTTTTCCGGCCCATCCGCAGAAACGCTCCGCGTCGTACCAGTTCACGTAGGCCACCGGGTAACTTTCTCGTCCGGCGGGAATCGTGCCGGACGGCCAGTTCTCCGGCGGCCTTGAGCCCGTGGCGTCCACAAACGTCTTGTAGGCGGCGTTGGTCACTTCATACTTATCCATAAAATAACTCGGAAGATTGACCTTGTGTTGGGGATGCTCGTCCAGATACCAGGGTTTTACGGTTCCGAATTCGGCGCCCTTTCCTTCGGTATCCACTTTATTGCTGCCCATGATGAATTCGCCCGCCGGAATCAAGACCATGCCTTCGGGCGGGGTCTGATTTTTTATACATCCCGCCAGAATCAGCAGGCAGAAAATCAGAACGGCCGGGCGTCTCGTGTTTCGGACCATGTGAAAACGATGTCCTTTCTCGGAGGAAAAGTTACAGGGATTCGGCGCATCGAAAACCGAAGCCGTTGTTCTTCGTCCCGGGGTTAAAAAAGCTGCGATTGAAATTCGGGGCGCTGATTCCGCAGTGATAACCCGAACAATCGATCCACGATCCGCCCTTCAGCACCCGGTATTTCTCCCCGTAGTTTTCGGTGGGACGTTTGTTCCCCGCGTAGGCTTTATACCAGCTGGCCGTCCATTCCCAGACGTTGCCGGCCATGTCCGAGACCCCGTAGGGACTGTTCCCCTTCGGAAAACTTCCGACCGGAGTGGTCCCGCCCAACTTCAACTGGGGGACGTTGGCCTTCTTGGGATCAAAGTCGTTGCCCCACGGGAACCAGCGTCCGTCCGTGCCGCGGGCCGCCTTTTCCCATTCGATGTCCGTCGGCAGGCGCTTCCCGGCCCAGTGGCAGAAGTCGTTGGCGTCGTACCAGGTGACAAAAACGACCGGGTGGTTACCGTTGCTGGGAGGGTACATGTCGCCGATCCAGTCCGCCGGAGCGGGACGTCCCGTGGCCTCGATGAACGTCCGGTATAGAAGGTTCGTCACTTCGAATTTATCGATACGGAAACCGTCCACGTAAACGGTATGCATGGGACCTTCGTCCGGCCATCGGGAGTCCGACCCCATGATAAAGGACCCCTTCGGAATCAAGATCATGTTGGGCGTTGCTGTCGCGCGGGGCGGACTAGCTTTTGATGCTTCGTTGGACGATCCCTCCGAGACCGTCGTGAGCGTGCCAATCGCGGTCGAAACTAAAAGGACCTTGAATAAAAAAAAACAGGATCCTTTCGGGTGGTCGAGGGCAATCATGAGGGATTCTTTTTCCGAAACGGCGATGCGGGACTGCTTCTCCGGATCCCCATGATAGCAAGGATTTTACGGGCCGTCAAGAATAAGTTCGTGCAGTTGCACCGTCGTGGGCGCTATTGACTATTTTAAACCTGCATGTTACATTCCAAATTTCCGTAACGACGGTGTTTGGCGGGATGATTCTATGCTTGATATCAAATACATTCGAGAACAGACGGATCGGGTTCGACAAAAGATGACGGAGCGTGGGCAGACCTATGATCTCGATGGACTGCTTCGTGTCGATCAGGAACGCCGGCGGCTTGTGGTTGAAGTGGACGAGCTCAAACGCCGTCGGAACATAGCCTCCGACGAAATCACGCGCTTGAAACAGCGGCGGCAGCCCGCCGATGCGCTGTTGGCCGAGATGAAGGAAGTTTCGGAACGGATCAAGTTGCTTGATGAACAGATCCGGTCGCTGGACGAGCAAGTGCAGGAACGGCTGCTCTACCTTCCGAATCTGTTGCACGACTCCGTTCCGGCGGGGCGGGACGAAAAAGAGAACAAGGAAATCCGGCGGTGGGGAACGCCGCCGTCGTTCGATTTTGCGCCGCGGTCTCACTGGGAGATCGGGGAGAAACTGGGCATCCTGGATTTTGAGCGGGCCGCCCGTGTGACGGGGGCGCGCTTCGTTTTTTATAAAGGCCCGGGGGCCCGATTGGAACGGGCCCTTTTGAATTTGATGCTGGACCTGCACACCGGCGAACACGGCTATGAGGAAATCCTGCCGCCGTTCATCGCGAATCGCGCGAGCCTGATCGGAACGGGCCAGCTTCCGAAATTCGAGGAGGATCTGTTCCATCTTCGGGACGAGGATTATTTTCTGATCCCGACCGCCGAGGTGCCTCTCACCAACTTCCATCGCGATGAAATTTTAGATGAAGAGCGGCTTCCCTTATCCTACGCGGCCTATACCCCCTGTTTCCGTCGCGAAGCCGGTTCCTACGGCAAGGACACGCGCGGTCTGATCCGTCAACATCAGTTCAATAAGGTCGAGCTGGTCAAGTTTACAACGCCCGAACGCTCGTATGATGAACTGGAACGGTTGCTCCAGAATGCCGAGTCGGTCCTGCAACGGCTCGGGCTGCATTATCGGGTTGTGCTGCTTTGCACGGGAGACACCGGATTCTCGTCGGCCAAGACCTATGATATCGAGGTATGGCTCCCGGGACAAAACCAGTTCCGGGAAATATCCTCCTGCAGTAATTTCGAGTCGTTCCAGGCGCGCCGGGCCGGGATCCGGTATCGGGCAAAGGGCGGCAAAAAGACGGAGTACGTTCACACGATCAACGGCTCCGGCCTTGCGATCGGACGCACCGTCGTGGCGATTCTGGAAAATTATCAGCGGAAGGACGGCAGCGTGGCCGTTCCGGAAGCGTTGCGGCCCTACATGGGCGGTGTCAGCGATATTCGGGCCGATCGATGAATTTGAGAATGGAGCAATAGAGAATAGACCGCATTCTCACACCGTTATGATTCTCGTCTGATTTCTATTGCTCCATTGTTCGAATGCTCTGTAAAATTTGCAGGGCAAATTTTACGGAGGGGTGGCCGAGTGGCCTAAGGCGGCGGTCTTGAAAACCGTTACCCGAAAGGGTCGTGGGTTCGAATCCTACCCCCTCCGAATTTTTGCAAAGCAAAAATTCGGAGCATTGGAGCAGTGGACATTGGAAAATGGACACGGCTCACAATGCGGTCCAATGTTCTATGGTTCTATTGCTTGTTCAGGGTCGCCGAGTTAGGTCGGTCGGCATAAATATTTAAGATAAGTGGCAACGGATTTCAGTGTTATTTGAGCGATGACCAAACGGAAAACTAGGGCTAAAAAATCTCCAACTAAGCACAGGAAGGGACGATCCTTCGAGCGGGCAGTGGCAATGATCCAAGCGGGGTTGGACCCTCAAGCCACAGTCAAACACGATGAAAAGCTAAAGGACAAACACGGCCACAGTCGTCAGTTTGATGTAGTCTTGCGAGGAAAAATTGGGGGCCACGAGGTTCTTGGGGTTATAGAGTGCAAGGACTTACAGGGTTCAGTAGGTACTCCCGTCATTGATGCCTTTGTTACTAAAGCCGCAAGCGTGGGCGCAGATCTCAAGTTCGTTGTATCGAAGCACGGATTTTCAAGGCCGGCACTCAAAGTCGCTGCTGATAACCATGTGCATACTCTATCTCTTCTGAAAAGCCCTACTGAAAAGCATGGGTTTACCGTTGGCGACTATGTGTACGCATGCCGGCTTGCTTGGACATCCCTCCGGCTTAGTGCCGTCTTGACCGACGGTACAACTCTGGCGATCCACGACCGACCGCAAGATGTGCATGTGAATGGCTATTCTCTGTTCGAATGGATTCTCCAAGAGGCTCATTCCACGTTTCTGAAGATTCCAGAGCCCGGTTGGTACAGACTACGGCTTAGATTCCACGATCCAGCCACAATAGTTTTATCCTCTGGGGCGCGTCAGATCCAGGTGCTGGAGGTTTACCTAAAATGTGAACGCGAGTACCGGCGAAAAGTTGCTTTCGCTGTTGGCAGCGGTTTCGTCGATTTTGGTTCGAAAAAACTCAAAGTTCCAGGAGGGGGAACGATTAAAGTTTCCTTCACCGCGGACCCAAATCTTAAAGATTGGGAGCCCGTTGATGCACTTCCGAAAAAGCCCAGCGCACTAGTGCTTGGAACATTGTTCGTGTACTCGAGGCCAGGTGAAGTACCCCGTTCCTTGTTTGACGCTCAGACTGTTGCAGAGGTTATGTTTGATCCCCTTGTTACCAAACAATTACCGGACCCGACTCAATTGATCTGATGATGGCTGGTTGTAATGAGGATTAGTGTTACGGCATTTCAGCCGTCGGTTTAATGTGAACGGACGAGGAAAAGGTGACTGTGGCTGGTTGAAGACGCGGCGGCGCTCATGCAATGTGAGCCAGAATCTTTTCCCGCTCATCGGAAGAAAAGTCCTGCCCGTAAAAACGCAGAAAAATTTCTCTCTTGATCTCTCTCTGGTCGGCGTTCGGATGATTCATCAGAATGGAAGCTAAAACCTGACGGCGGGCCAGGTCGAACATGGAAAACCCCATCTTCAGTCGGTCCTGACCGCTTTTCTCCATCATCATCGCCTTGAAACGGACTTCTAACTCCGGAGACGTATCTTTCATCAGTTTGCCTCTTGATAGACCTCTTGGAGCCCCAGCTTGGCCACCCACTTCAGAATGTACCGCCGGTCCAGACCGGGAGTCTGCAGGAGATTTTTTACATCCCGGATCTGCATCTCGGACCGGCTGTCCTTGGCCCAGTCCAGTTTGGAGAGGATGAGGTCCTCCGGCGAAGCCACAAGGATCCTTCCCCCCTCGAACTCGATGCTGCGTCTGCGCTCAAATTCGACCCGGCGGTATTCTGAATCCTTTCGAACGATAAAGTCAACTTTCACGACCCCTTCCCGATGAATGATATTGAACATTCCCTTGCTTTGGAGCGCGTGCCTCATAACATCCCGGTCAACATAAAAGTCGTTTGAGAAAAGGGAGAAAAGTTCTTCAACCTTCTCCTCACCAACCTCGATGATAATGTCGATATCCCGGGTCATTCTGGGGATGGTATAGAAATTCGCCGCGATCGAGCCGGTCACCATATATCGAATCCCGGCCGACTCCAGCCGCTGAGTAACAATTTTTAGGACATCCTGCTCGTTGATCATACGGAGCCACCCTGCTTCCTCTGGCATTTTGATATGCAGTTGACTTCTTTATATGCGAGCGAATTATACAGAAGATCCGAGTGAAATGAAAAGTGTTTTCCGCGCATCTTCTCATTGCAAATCGACTCCGTTTCTCATAAAATAAGTTCGAGCTTTATCTAAAAGTCTCCGTAAGTGTTCGGGAGGATTCGCATGGATGCCCCACGCAACATCGCCGTGATCATCGGGAGTCTTCGCGAGGAGTCCTTCAGCCGCAAGATGGCCCATGCGCTCGCGGCGCTTGCGCCTGCCTCTCTCAAACTCCAGATCATCGAGATCGGGCCGTTGCCACTCTATAACCAGGATCTTGATGGGGTCGATCCACCGGCGGCCTGGGTCTCCTTCCGGGAACGGATCAAGGCTTCGGACGCCGTTCTGTTCGTCACCCCGGAACACAATCGTTCGGTACCAGCGGCGCTCAAGAATGCGCTGGATGTCGGTTCACGGCCTTACGGGAAAAGCGCGTGGAACGGCAAGCCGGGAGCCGTGGTCAGCGTAGCGCCGGGCGCGCTTGGCGCTTTTGGGGCCAATCACCATCTTCGCCAATCCCTCGTCTTCCTCAATGTGCCCACCCTTCAGCAGCCCGAGGCCTACATCGGAGGCGCCGCCGGTCTGTTCGATGCCAATGGAAACTTGTCCAACGAGAGCACACGGGATTTTCTCCGAAAATTCATGGAGGCGTACGCGGCCTGGATCGAGCAAAACCTGCGTCGCTGAAGAGCCGGGGTTTCCTTCCATCGAAGGCGGGCATCTATCTTGTCTTTACCCGCTATTCTCTGATACCATACTGGCTGTCTATTGTGAGAAAACACAATGAAGGGACAAGCCCTTAAAGCAAGACCGACCAACGTTTCGATTACGGAGGAACTGATCCGAGAAATTGCGAGTCGGATCGTAAGTCATTTTCATCCTCACAAAATTATTCTTTTCGGTTCCTACGCTTACGGCAAACCCACGCCGGACAGTGATCTTGACCTTCTTGTCATTATGCCCACCCGCAAACGCCCCGCCGAGCGAAGCGCAGAAATCTCGCTAAAGTGCCGTCCGCCCTTTATTCCGATGGAGGTTATCGTATTGACGCCCGGCGAAATCAAACAACGACTGGCGGGTTTCGATCCGTTTCTGGAGGAAGTTCTGGCGAAGGGTCAAGTCCTTTATGAAGCCCAAAGGTGATTTTGAGCCGTGGGTCTATAAAGCAGAGGAAGATTATCGCACGGCCGTCACAATGGTGCGCAAACGCAAGGGCGGCGCGCCCGATGTTGTTTGTTTCTGTTCCCATCAGTGTATCGAGAAATACCTCAAGGCTTTCTTGGTGCTTCACCGCATTCCATTTCGCAAAATCCATGTTCTCGATGCATTGCTCGATTTGGCCGTTACTTGCGACCCGCTGCTTGAGGTGATCCGGCGGAACGTTGTGAAGTTGAATCCCTACGCTGTTCGGGTGAGGTATCCGGGAGATGAGGCCACGATCGGCGAGGCGAGGGATGCCGTGGTTCTGATGAAACGACTACGCGCATTTCTCCGTGAGAAGCTTGAACTTCCTAAACAGACTTAATCCCGTTTGTCCGAAGGGTTCCCCACAATCTTCCAATCCAAAACCTCCTTCCAAACCCCGGCCCCTTGTGCCCGGTACCGCTCTTCCGTTATCATAGAGCATCGACAATCATCATGGAGGGCTGCGCTATGCCGGGACTCGTACGAACGATGGTCGTTGGATTGAC